>CAYRLV010000017.1:0-23368 GCA_964425155.1 uncultured Ornithinicoccus sp.
CGCGCACCTGTGACGGTTCGGCCGGCCGCAGGTCGACCGCCGCGGCTCGTCCTCGTCGGCACGTGCACCGGTCCGCAGGCCCTGATGCCCCGGTGGGGGCCCCGGGGCCTGCGGCTCTGCGGACCCGGCAGGTACGATTTCGCAGACCGCCGGGGCAACTGTGGCGGTCACGCCCGCCGACGTGGCGCAACTGGCAGCGCACCTGTCTTGTAAACAGGTGGTTAGGGGTTCGAGTCCCCTCGTCGGCTCCATTTCGTGCTCAGCAGGGGCCGTTTCGGCTCCCTTTCGGGGCCCTCGACCCGCCAGGTCTTCGGGTGGGACCGGTCCGTCGATCTGGCTATATCTTCATCGTGAAGACCATAATCTACTCACCATGAAAGCATGTCAATGGAGCGTGATGTCATGACCGGCCCGAGCATCCTGTGGCTGCGCAGGGACCTGCGGCGGCATGACCTGCCGGCGCTGACCGCCGCGGGCGCGGCTGCCGGATCGGCGGAGGTGCTGCCCGTCTTCGTCGTGGACCCCCGTCTGTGGGACTCGGCGGGTGGGCCGCGGCGTGCCTGGCTGGCGGCCACCTTGAGAGCCACGGACGAGGCGTACGACGGGCGGCTGGTCCTGCGTCTCGGAGATCCCCGTTGCGTGGTCCCCGACCTCGCGAGGGAGGTCGGCGCCTCGTCGGTCCACGTCTCCGCTGAGAGCACGCCCTACGGTCGGCGGCGCGATCGGCACGTCGAGCGAGCCTTGACGAAGCACGGCGTCGAGTTCGTCGCGACCGGGACGCCGTATGCCGTCGGGCCCGGCCTCGTGCGCAAGGGCGACGGTGACCCCTACCGCGTCTTCACCCCCTTCGCGCGGGCCTGGCGCGAGCACGGCTGGCCGGCCCCGGACCAAGCGCCTGCCCCCGTGCGCTGGTCGCCCGTCGACAGCGATCCGCAGGCTGCCCGCATGGTCGACCAGGCGGCGCGCAGTCCCGAGGCATCCGGTCTCCCGGTGCCCGGCGAGGTCGGTGGCCGGGGGGCGTGGGAGAGATTCCTCGAGACGGGGCTCACGGCATACGACACCGAGCGGGACCGGCCGGACCGGGAGGGGACGTCGCGATTGTCGCCCTACCTCAAGCTGGGTGTCGTCCACCCGCGCACGCTCCTGGCCGACCTCGCGCCGCGTCTGCCGCAGCACGGTGGCAACGCTGAACGATTCGTCACCGAGCTGGCGTGGCGCGAGTTCTACGCCGACGTCCTGTGGCACCATCCGCGGTCTGCGTGGACCGACCTGCGCGACTCGCTGTCCGGGATGCGCTACGACGAGCCGCAGGACGCGATCGACGCGTGGCGCGAGGGACGGACCGGTTATCCGCTGGTGGATGCGGGGATGCGCCAGCTGCTCGAGACGGGATGGATGCACAACCGGGTCCGGATGGTGACCGCGAGCTTCCTGACCAAGGACCTGCACGTGTGGTGGCCGGTGGGGGCCCGACACTTCCTGGCGCACCTCATCGACGGTGACCTGGCCTCCAACAACCACGGGTGGCAGTGGGTGGCTGGTACCGGCACCGATGCCGCACCCTACTTCCGGGTCTTCAACCCGACGGCCCAGGCCGAGCGCTTCGACCCCGACGGCGACTACGTGCGCCGGTGGGTGCCGCAGCTGCGCCACCTGCCAGGCGCGGCGGTCCACCGGCCCTGGCAGGCGACCGGCGGCTACGACCACGGATACCCGAGGCGCATCGTCGACCACGCCGAGGAGCGCCGGGAGGCCCTGCGGCGCTACCAGCACGGCAAGCCATGACCCCGGGGTCAGCCGCTCGTGACGTCGGCCCGGTTCAGTCGGGCCGGGTGCCCTCCAGGTAGCTCAGCATCCGGTCGAAGAGCCCCTCGGCGCGGACCACGTCGCGGGACGCCGGTCCGGGACTGCCCGCCAAGTGCTGCTCTATCTCCCCGGCGTTTCCCGGCGCGTATCGATCGGCGAGCCGGGCCGAGATTCGTGACGCATCCCGGACCGCCGCTGGATCGATGGTCCACACGGTCTCGAACCGGCGCTGCGAGTCCGTGACGTCACCCCCGGCAGGGACCTCCCACCCGGCCAGCGCCGCCGGGTGGTCCGGCGCGTCGCAGACCAGGGCCCACTCGCGGCGCATCGGCGCATCGGCAGGCACCGGCACCTCGAGCGGCGCCACCCCGGGCGCGCTCGGTCGGGGAAAGTCGGCGAACACCACCACCGCTCGCGCGGTCCGCGCCAGCTCCTGCCACCGTGCAGCCGAGGCGCGGTAGAAACGCTCCCGCTGAAAGCTCGCGAACAGCACCGGCTGCTGCGCCCGGGCACAGCACTCGTCCTCCATGGCGCGGGTCAGGGCCAGCAGCGTGGGCTTGCGCAGCACCTGCGGCCGCAGGCCGGGGTGGCGACGACGCAGTCCGGCAAAGACGGAGGGGTCAGGAGCATCCTGGGAGTCCGTCGTGAGGCGGAACGCGGCGGCCAGGCTCAGCCCCGCATCTCGACGACGCAGGATCTCCTCGACCAGGGCGACATCCCGCTCGTCATACCGCCGGTGCCGCCCCTCCCCGCGACGAGGGGCCGGCGCGCCGTAGCGCGCCTCCCAGGTGCGCAACGTGGCAGACGGCACCCCCGTCCGTCGGGACAGCTCGCCGATCGACAGACCGGCTTCACCTTGCTCGTTGATGCTGCGCTCCTCGGCTTCGCGACCCTTGGACGGCTGTGCAGCCCAGTGTTCCACCTCGAGTGTGCCGTCCGAGCCGCACGCACTGTTGGTCCTTGAGGTCGAGGCATCCCAGGTACTGTCCGCCGTATGGAAGGAGGTGCCCGGCTGCTGCAGACCGACGCCCCGGCGTCGCCGGAGGGGCTCGTGCTGGTGCTGCACGGCGGCTCGAGCCGACAAGGCAGCCCCATGGTGCGCCCCGCCCAGCTGTCCGTCGTCCGCTTGATCCCTGTCGCGCGACGGATCGCTTGGACCGGATCGGGCCAGCTCGGGGTCTTCCGGCTGCTCAACTCACGCCGGGGTTGGGACCGGACCCACCCGCCGGTCATGGATGTCCGGTGGGCGTTGCGCAGCCTGGAGGAGCGGTACGGCCGTGGCCTACCGGTCTGCCTCGTCGGGCACTCCCTTGGCGGTCGCGCGGCGCTGCTGGCGGGTGCCGAACACGCTGTCCGTGCCGTGGTTGCGCTCAACCCGTGGGTCTACCCCACCGACGACGCCGACCTGAGCGGGCGCCGGGTCCTGATCGTGCAGGGCACGAGAGACCGGGTGGCTTCTCCCGAGCGCACCGCCACTGTCGCCCAGCGCCTCGCTGCGAGGGCCGACGTCCGCCACGTGACCATCGACGGCGGTGGGCACGCCATGCTCAGGCACGGGAGAGAATTCGAACGGGCCGCCTCCGCCTTCGTGGTCTCGACTCTGCTGGGGGACGACGGCCGATAGGTCCGGTGGCTGCAGCGGGGCCAGTCAGGACGGTCCGTCAGAGGGAGCCGACGTGGGCCGTCCGCTCTGCCCGGGAGGCTGCGCGAAGTCGCGCAAGACCGCGCAGACGTCGTCCAAGTAGGCCAGCACGGCGCGGCTGGTGTCGGCGTCGAGCTGCTCGGTGACCTGGTTGATGCCGGTGATGAGTGGTCGCAGCGCGCCCAGCATGTCGTCGCGGGCAGTCTCGGTGGCGCGCACGATCCTGCGGCGCCCGTCGGTGGGGTGCGGCGCGCGCTTCAGATGGCCCGCCGCGACGAGCCGGTCGACCAGGACGGTCGCCGAGGCGGAGCGGATGCCGAGGCTGTCGCCGAGCTCGACGACCCCCATCGGCTGTTCGCTTGAGGTGAGCCGGTCCAGCGCCATCAGGTCGGTCGTGCCGACGCCGACACGCTGCGCGAGCACGGCGTGCACGTCCGGTGCCAGGCTGAGCAGCGCCCGCAGCGCCTGACCGATCAGGTAGTGCGTCTCGTGGAGATCCGGCGCAGACGGCTCATTCATCGAGGCCATGCTATCCACCACCCATCACTAGACACTCTAGGGAAATCTCCTAGACTGTCTAGTCATGTGGAACTCGAGGGGAAGTCATCGACGGACCGGGCGGTGGCGGTGGGCGCTGCCCGCCGTCCTGGTGGTGGTCTGGCTGCTGGTCGGTGGCATCACCGGGCCGTTGGCTGGCAAGCTGAGCACCGTCCAGACCAACGACGCCGCGGCGTTCCTGCCCGCCAGTGCCGAGGCCACCCAGGTCGCGAGGCTGCAGAAGAAGTTCACCGATCAGCAGACCGTCCCGGCGGTCGTGGTGTATGCCGACCCGTCCGGCCTGGACGCGGCAGTCACCCAGCGAGCCCGCGCCGACGCCGACGCCATCGCCGGTTTCGACGGGGTGGCCGCTCCCGTGGCCGGCCCGGTCCCCTCCCGGGACGGCAAGGCGCTCGAGCTCATCGTGCCGATCAAGGCCGACGCCGACGTGGCCGGGGTGGTGGACCGGGTGCGCGCCCACGTGAACGCGGGCCTGCCCGAGGGTGCGCGCGGCTACGTGACGGGTCCGGCCGGGTTCACCGCCGACCTGACCGCGGCCTTCGCCGGCATCGACGGGATCCTGTTGCTGGTCGCAGTGCTGGTGGTGCTGGTCATCCTGGTCCTGGTCTACCGCAGCCCGGTCCTGCCGTTCGCGGTGCTGATCAGCTCGCTGTTCGCGCTCGCGGTGGCCAGCGGCCTGGTCTACCTGCTGGCCGACCGCGACCTGATCACCCTCAACGGCCAGAGCCAGGGCATCCTGTTCATCCTGGTCGTGGGCGCGGCCACCGACTATGCCCTGCTGCTGACCTCTCGCTATCGGGAGGAGCTGCGCGAGCACGAGTCCCGGTTCGACGCGATGGCGGTCGCGTGGCGGCAGTCGGTGCCCACGGTGCTGGCGTCCGGACTGACCGTGATGGCGGGGCTGTTGTGCCTGTTGCTGTCCGACCTGAACTCGACCAGCAGCCTCGGTCCGGTGGGTGCCCTGGGCATCCTCGGCGCGCTGCTGTCGACGCTGACGTTCCTGCCCGCCGTGCTGGTGCTGCTGGGGCGCGCCGCGTTCTGGCCGAGGCGGCCGCGGTTCGGCTCGCCCCACCCGGAACGCTCCGGGATCTGGGGCGCGGTCGCCCGGTTCGTGGGCCGGCGCCCTCGCGCGCTGTGGCTGGGGACGGGCGCAGGTCTGGTCGTGTTGGCCGCGTTCGTCCCGACCCTCCAGGCCGGCGGTACGTCCCAGGACGCACTCTTCCTGCACCAGGTCCCGTCGGTGACCGGACAGCAGGTCGCGGCACGGCACTTCCCGGCAGGCACCGGCAGTCCGGCGGTCATCATCGGGCCCGCCGGTCAGGTCACGGCGATGGTCGCCGCCGCCAGGCAGGTGCCCGGCATCAGCCAGGTCGGGCCCGTGGGCCCGGGCGGCCGCCCGGTGCCGCCCGGCCAGGAGCCGGCGACGGTGGACGGGCTCGCCCAGGTGCAGGCCACGCTGCAGGCGCCGCCGGACAGCGAGCGCGCGATCGACACCGTGCGGACGTTGCGCGACACGGTCCATGACGCGGTCCCAGATGCCAAGGTGGGGGGCAGCACCGCCACGACCCTGGACACGCGCACCACGGCCGAGCACGACCGCACCCTGGTCATCCCGATCGTGCTCGTGGTCATCTTCGTGCTGCTGGCGCTGCTGCTGCGGGCGCTACTGGCGCCCCTGCTGCTGCTGGTCACAGTGGTGCTCAGCTTTGCCGCCACCCTCGGGGTGTCCGCGCTGGTCTTCAACCACCTCCTCGGGTTCGCCGGCGCCGACCCCTCGGTCCCGCTGTTCGGTTTCGTCTTCCTCGTTGCCCTCGGGGTCGACTACAACATCTTCCTGATGTCCCGGGTGCGGGAAGAGAGCGCGCGACACGGCACCCGGGACGGCGTGCTGCGCGGCCTGGCGGTCACCGGCGGAGTGATCACCTCGGCCGGCGTCGTGCTGGCCGCGACCTTCGCCGCGCTGGCCGTCATCCCGCTGCTGTTCCTCGCCCAGATCGCCTTCATCGTCGCCTTCGGCGTGCTACTGGACACCGTCGTCGTCCGGTCGTTGCTGGTGCCGGCGCTGGTGCGCGACCTCGGATCCCGGGTCTGGTGGCCCAGCCGGCTCGCGAGCAAGGAGTGAGTGTGATGCAGTGGGAAAACGAGCAAAGGGGTGGTGACTGATGCGGGTGCGTCGCACCGTCGTGGTCGACCGGCCCCTCGAGCGGGTGTTCGCCTACCTCACCGACTTCACCCACGTCGCGCAGTGGGACCCGGGCACCGAGGAGGCGCAGCGCAGCAGGGGTGACGGTGGCATTGGCACGACCTACGAGGTGGTCTCCATCTTCGCCGGCCGCCGGATCCCCTTGGTCTACACCGTGACCGCGCTGATCCCTGGCCGCCAGTTCACCGCCGAGGCGCGGACCAAGTCCATGTCCGCGCGGGACACCATGACGTTTCGGGCCGTCGGGTCGGGCACGAGCGTCACGTATGACGCGCTGTTCACCTTCTCGGGTCCGCTGAAGCGTGCCGTGTGGCTGCTGCGACCCGCGTTCACCCGCCTCGGCAACCAGGCCGAGGCCGGCCTGCGGTCGGCACTGGAGGTGCTGTGATGTCCGCAGGAGTAGGCCGGGTTGGGCCACGATGGGTCGACACCGTCATGGACCGGAGCTTGGTCGCCGGCTACTCGCGGCTGGGCATTTCGGTCCGACGGCGGTTGCCGGGCTGGCCGGCCGACCCGGTACTGGGTGCGCTGGTCGGCAGGCACGTGGTCGTCACCGGCGCGACGTCGGGGCTGGGGGAGCAGACCTGCGCCGACCTGGCGGCCCTGGGTGCGGCAGTCCATCTGGTGGTCCGGGACCCGGACAAGGGTGCCAGGGTGCGGGATTCGCTGCGCAGGCGCCTTCCTGACGCCGAGCTGCGAGTGTGGCGGTGCGACGTGTCCGACCTGATCGACGTGCAGCGGTTCACGGCGGAGTTCGCCCGCGAGGTGGACCGGCTCCATGTGTTGGTGCACAACGCCGGCGTGATGCCGGCCCGGCGCACCGAGTCGGAGCAGGGCCACGAGCTGTCGCTCGCCACCCACGTGCTGGGCCCGGTGCTGATGACCGAACTGTTGCGACCGGGGCTCGCTGCCGCTGAGGGGAGCCGGGTGGTGTTTGTGACCTCCGGTGGGATGTACGCCCAGCGCCTGCCGGTGGGCGACCCGGAGTACCTGGAGGGTCCCTACCGCGGCGCCAGCGCCTATGCGCGGTCCAAGCGGGTGCAGGTGTCCCTGCTGCCGATACTCGAGCGGAGGTGGGCGCAGGACCGGATCACGGTGTGCGCCATGCATCCCGGCTGGGCGGACACACCAGGCGTCGCGTCCTCGCTGCCCGGGTTCGGGCGACTCACCGGGCCGATCCTGCGGGACCTCGCTGACGGCGCGGACACCACGGTGTGGCTGTCCGCCACCGAACCGGCCCCGCCCACCGGTCGGCTGTGGCACGACCGCCGCCCTCGGCCCGAGCACCTGGTGCCGTGGACCCGGGAGACCCCGGCGGCCCGGGCGTCCATGTGGGACTGGTGTGCCCTGTCGCTCGGCCTGCCAGCCACGGCAACGGAGTGGGGCGGTGCAGATGGCTGAGCAGGTCGACGTGGCAGTGGTCGGTGCGGGTCTGGCCGGTTTGAGCTGCGGCCGAGCCCTGGCGCGCAGTGGCCTGCGCGTCCGCCTGCTCGAGGCGTCCGACGCGGTGGGCGGCAGGGTCCGCACCGACCGCGTCGACGGGTTCCAGTTGGACCGCGGCTTCCAGGTCTTCAGCACGGCATACCCCGAGCTGCGACGCCAGCTGCGGCTACGCGCCGGCGTCGTGGCTCAAGGGGCGCAGCGACCAGCCGACGCGGTCCCACTGGCACCGGTGGGGTCTGTCCGACGAGGTGATCGACCGAGTGCTCGCACCCTTCTTCGCCGGGCTGCTGCTCGAGCGTGAGATGACCACCTCCAGCCGGTTCACCGATCTCATGCTGCGGACCTTCGTGACCGGCTGGTCGGCGGTGCCGGCCGGCGGAATGCAGCGGCTCCCAGAGCAACTCGCCGACGGGCTCGACGTGACGTCGGAGACCCGGGTGCGGCAGGTGACCGGGGCCCAGGTGGAGACCGACGACGAGCGACTGACCGCGCGTGCCGTCGTCGTGGCCACCGACGGGAGCTCCGCCGCCGGGCTGCTGCCCGGTCTGCGTGAGCCGTCCTGGAAGGGCGTGACGACCTGGTACCACGCGGCGCCCGAACCGCCCCTGTCCACGGCCACGCTCGTGGTCGACCCCGACCGGTCACCGGTCGACAACTCCGTCGTGCTCACCCGCGCGGCGCCGTCGTACTCGCCGGATCACCGTGCCCTCGTGGCGAGCTCGTGGGTCCACGGCACGGGGGAGCCGCCGGCCGAGCCGGACGTCCGGCGACGCCTCGCGCAGCTCTACGGCACGGGCACCTCCGACTGGCAGCACCTGGCCACCTACGACCTGCCGCGCGCCCTGCCGGCGATGCCGGCCCCACACCCCTTCCGTCGCAGCATCCGGTGGGCCGGCTGCTACGTCTGTGGCGACCACCGCGACACCAGCTCGATCCAGGGCGCCCTGGTCTCCGGCCGGCGGACGGCGGAGGCGGTTCTCGCCGACCTCGGCGAGACAGCAGGCGGACACGAGGAGATGGGGACCAGATGAGACCCGACCGACGAACCCACCTCGTGACCGCGGCAGGGGCGGTGACAACCGCCGTCGTCGGGTCACTCGGCACCCGAGTGCGCACGCGCTGGTATCGCGAGCTGGACAAACCGGCGTGGCAGCCGCCGGGCTGGGTCTTCGGCCCGGCATGGACCACGCTCTACACCCTCGGCGCAATCTCCGCCGACCGAGCCCTGTCCCGGTCTGCCGGGCCGGATCGACAACGACTGCAACGGTGCTGGGCGGCCAACCTCGTCCTGAACACCGGCTGGAGCTGGCTCTTCTTCACCGCCCGCCGCCCCGACGTGGCCCTCATCGACACGGCAATGCTCGAAGCCTCGACGCTCGACCTGATCCGTCGCACCCGCCGGATCGACCGGCCGGCAACACTGCTGCTGCTCCCGTATGCCGGCTGGGTCGCCTTCGCGACCGCGCTCAACCTCGAGATCGTGCGCCGGGCCCGAGGCAGCCGGGGGCGGCGATCAGCATGACGGCGCGACCACGACGACGAGAGGAACCATGACCGACTTCGAGGACAGCAGTGAGGTTGCCGCTCCGGTCCAGGAGGTCTTCGCCTGGCACGAGCGGCCCGGCGCGATCCACCGGCTCACCCCGCCGTGGCAGCCGGTCCGCGTGCTCCGCGAGGCCGCCTCGGTGCGCGACGGGACGGCGGTGCTGCGCTTCCCCGGCGGGTTGCACTGGACGGCCGCCCACCAGCCCGACGGCTACGACCCGCCCCGCCAGTTCGTCGACCAGCTGACCGGTGCCCCGCTGGGCTCGGTGCTGTCGTGGCGGCACACGCACCGGTTCGAGCCGGTGTCCGACAATCTCACCCGCGTCACCGACCTGGTGCACACCTCCGTCCCCGAGGTCGCTCTGCGATCGATGTTCGTCTACCGGCACCGGCAGCTGGCCGGCGATCTGGCTGCCCTCGCCCGAGCCAAGGCCTGGGCTCGGGGCAACAGTGGGCTGACGGTGGCGGTCACGGGGGCCAGCGGGCTGGTCGGCACCGCGGTGTGCGCGCTGCTCGGCACGGCCGGTCACCAGGTGATCCGGCTGGTGCGACGCCCCGCCCGCAACTCCGGTGAGCGGCAGTGGAACCCGCAGGACCCCGATGCCGACCTGCTGCGCGGCGTCGACGCCGTGGTGCACCTGGCCGGGGCCCCGATCGCCGGACGTTTCACCGACGGACACAAGGGGGCGGTGCGTGACAGCCGGGTGGGCCCGGCGCGGGCGCTGGCCGAGCTGGCGGCCCGCGCCCCGGACGGGCCGCGCGTCTTCGTGTCGGCCTCCGGGGTGGGCTACTACGGCGCCGACCGCGGAGACCTCGTCCTCGAGGAGGACGCCGAGGCGGGCTCGGACTTCCTCGCCGGCGTGGTGCGCGAATGGGAGGCGGCGGCCGCAGCGGCGGCCGCGGACGGCATACGCACGGTGCAGGTGCGGACCGGCATCGTGCAGTCACCTGCGGGCGGCACCCTGCGGCTGCTCCACCCCCTGTTCGCGGCGGGCCTCGGCGGGCGGCTCGGTGGGGGTGACCAGTGGTTGTCCTGGATCGGCATCGACGACCTGGCCGACATCTACCTGCGGGCGGTGCTCGACGGCGACCTGTCCGGACCCGTCAACGCCGTCGCACCGACCCCGGTCCGCAACCGCGACTACACCCAGGCGCTGGGCAGCGTGCTGCGCCGACCGACGCTGCTGCCGATCCCGCGGCTGGGTCCGCAGCTGCTGCTGGGTCGCAGGGGGCCGACGAGCTGGCGCTGGCCAGGCAACGGGTGGTCCCGGCCCGGTTGCACGAGTCCGCGCACGTCTTCCGGCATTCGCAGTTGGAGCCGGCGCTGCGGCACCTGCTCGGCAAGGAGGCTGGTGCTTGAGCTCTGACGCGACGTGGGGGATTGCGAAGGCCACCGCGAGAAGGGAAGAAGCACGTGTCCGATACTCGACGCACCGCACTGGTGACCGGGACATCCAGCGGCATGGGCCTGCACACGGCCGTCGGCCTCGCGAGCGCCGGCCTGCGCGTCCTTGCCACCATGCGCGACCTCGACCGGGCGGGTGCGCTGCGGAAGGCGGCGGAGGTGGCCGGCGTCGTGCTCGACGTCCAGCCGCTGGATGTCACCGACGAGGACCAGGCTGCGGCACTGATCGATCGGCTCGGCCCCGTGGACCTGTTGGTGAACATCGCCGGTCGAGGCTCGGTGGCAAGTCTCGAGCAGCTCTCGAACGACGATCTGCGAGCGCAGCTGGAAGTCAACTACATCTCGGTGGCCTCGCTCACCCGACTGGTCCTGCCCGGTATGCGGGCCGTAGGCGCTGGTCGGGTGGTCACGGTCACCAGCGTGGGCGGCGTGGTGGGACAGCCGTTTGCCGACGCCTACTGCGGGGCCAAGTTCGCCGTCGAGGGGCTGATGCAGTCGTTGGCGCCGGTCGCGTCGCGGATGGGGATCGAGGTGAGCATCGTGGAACCGGCGGCAGTCGCCAGCTCGTTCGTCGACAACGTGGGGGGGTTGTCAGGAGGCGTCCGTGACCCCGAGGATCCCTACGCGACGCTGCTGAGGGCCTACCTGGACCGCTCTGCGGCCACCTTCGAACGCGCCCAGAGCGTCGAGTCGGCGGCCCAGGTCATCGTCGAGGCAGCGACGACGAAGTCACCCCGGTTCCGCTGGCAGACCTCCGCATCGGCGGCTGCCTTCGCCGGCTTGTCCCTCGCCGACCTGGACGGTTCTGCGGTGCTCGACACGACAGCGACCTGGCTTGGCTGACGTGACGTGCACACAGGGGCGAAGACCCCTGTGTGACCGGATCCGCCACGCTCAGGGTGCCCCCCGAGGGTGACGGGTCGGGTGCCGGAACAGGGGCGGCAAGTGGTGGAGCATCAACGCCGACCAGGTCAGGTGGGTCAGGATGGGCGCCTGCACGCCGCCTGAGGCCCGGCGCTGGAGCCCGAAGAGCACCCCCATGGCCGCGCCGGCGAGGGTCAGCGCGGGGTTGCGGGTGGTGGCGGTGACCGCCACGTAGGCAGCGCTGGAGACGACGACGGGGTGACCCTCCCGCACGGCCTGGTAGAGGGCTCCGCGGAAGAACAGCTCCTCGGCCAGGCCGTTGGCGCACGTGGTCAGCAGGACGCCTGGAGTCGATCCCTCGTCGGCGTAGGACAGGACGCGGGTGATCGCCCGGTCGAGGATCGGGACGTGCCTCGCCAGCAGGGCCGCGAGGTAGAACAGGCCGAAGGCGCCGGCTCCCGTGGCGACCGGCGTGATCACCGGCCGGCGCAGCCGGCTGTCGCGTCCTTCGATCCACCCCAGGTGCAACGGGCCCGAGGCCAACGCGCCGGCCGTCCAGGTGGCCGCCGTGCTGAGCGTGAGCACCAGGAAGCGCCGTGACCCCGGCCGGCTGGACAACGAGGTGGCCAGCAAGACCGCGCCGCCGAGGCCGGTCACGCCCACGGTGCGCCGCCGGAACGCGCGCACCCGATCCGTTTCGGGCGCGGGGTGGGGGGCCTGGTCGAGCAGGGGGCGCGGCAACCGGCCACGCAGACCGGCCACCCGCCGTTCACGTCGGCCCCGTCGAGCCGGCCGCGTCACGCCCGGTCCGTTTCCTGGGCACGCTCCCGCAAGGCCTGCCGGACGGCCTGGTCGTAGGACATCGGCTCGAACGGCACCAGGGCGCGGATGGCGTCGTTCCGGACGACCACCTCGTTGGTCATCGAGTCGACCAGGGCCCGCCCGGTCGTGGCGTCCACGTCGGTGACCAGGGACAACCACCACGAGGACAATCGTGGGCTGAGCAGGGGGACCGGCAGCACGAGCAGAAGGCGGCGCTCGATCGTAGCGACCCGGCGCAGCATCGTCACGTACTCGAGAACCTCCGACCCACCCACGTCGAAGGCCCGAGACCCCTGCAGGGGCAGTGTGAGAGCCGCCACGAGGTAGCGCACCACGTCATCGATCGCGATCGGCTGGGTCCGGGTGCTCACCCACCTCGGCGTCACCATCGCCGGAAGGTGCTCGACCAGCTGCCGGGTGAGCTCCCACGAGATTCCGCCGTGGCCGACGATGATCCCCGCCCGCAAGGTGACCACGGGCACGCCTCCGGCATCCAGGAGCCCCTCGACCGCGCGCCGACTGCGCAGGTGGGCCGACAAGGCGTCGGAGTCGTCGCCGAGGCCGCCGAGATACACGATCCGACGCACTCCCGCGTCGCCGGCAGCCTCGCCGAAGGCTTTGGCGGCCGCAGCGTCCCGGCGCTCGAAGTCCGGCGCGTCCAACGAGTGCACCAGGTAGTAGGCGGCGTCGGCCTTGCCCAGCGCCGACGGAAGGGAGTCGGGGGCGTGGACGTCGCCGTGGACCGGCACCCCCGGTCCGGAGTAATCGTCGGGGTGTCGGGTCATCGCGACCACCTCGTGGCCTGCGTCCACCAGCGCTCGGCACAGCCGGCGACCGACGAAACCCGTGGCCCCTGCCACCAGCACCCTCATCGTGCTGCCCCGACCAGCTCGGCCTGGGTGACCGGGTCCCCGTCGAGCAGGCTGGCCCCCAGCCGTCGGGCCAACGAGGCGGTCGCGCCGGCACCGGCCAGGGCGAGCGGGCCATGACCTGCCAGCTCAGCGAGCTCGGTGGCCACCTGCTCGAACCGCGCACAGTCGGTGCCCGCCACGACGACCAGAGCCGGCGATGTCGCCTCCACCGCCCCGGCCAGTTCGTCGACAGGAGTGGACGTCCCGAGGTAGGTGATGACCCAGCCGTGGCGGGCCAGGACGATGCCGAAGACCAGCAGCGTCAGGTCGTGCAGCTCGCCGGGTGGACACGCCAGCACGGCCCTCGGACCGCTGCCGGCGCCCCAGCCACGAGCCAGCCCGGCCAGCCGCCCGCGCAGGACGTTGCTGGCGAAGTGCTCTTGCGCCACCGTGGCGGTCCCCTGCTCCCAGCGATCGCCGAGATCGGCCAGGTAGGGCACGACCACTCCGCGCAGCACCGAGCTCAGTGACAGGTCGCCGAGGGCGCGGTCCAGCACTGCCTGGGCGGCCGGCTCGTCGAAGGCGTCCAGGGCCCGGCGCAGGTCCGCGGTCACCGCCTCGACCCCGACGTGGTCTCGAATGTCGGCCGTCGGCTCGGGCATCGCGACCCGTGCGGCGCTCGACGGGTCGGCCAGCACGACCTGGGCGGCCTGGGCGGGCGCCAGACCGCCGGCCACGAGCGTCTTCATCCGCTCGACTCTGGCCTCGTCGGCCAGTGAGTAGAGCCGGTAGCCGCCGGCCGACCGCACGGGTTCCAGGACGCCATACCGGCTCTCCCACGCGCGCAGCGTGTGGGCGGATAGCCCGACGCGGCTGCTCAGCGCGCCAATCCGCAACCCGCCCTGCTCCGAAGCACTCATGACGTCACTATACGACGATTAGACAAACATTTGACATTCATTCGACACCGTTCCTAACCTTGTCCTGCGGCCGCAGCCCGGCCAGACCGGGAGGAACCCACGGCGATCGCGGTGAGGGAGAGAGACGATGAGCCCACGTGCGCACCCGACGCAGTGGCGAGACGAGGGCCGGTCCGGCGGTGGCTCGGTAGCGGTCGTGGGGTCCGGCGTCTCCGGGCTGACCGCGGCCCACCTGCTGTCCCGCCGGTATGACGTGGTCCTGTTTGAGGCCGAGCCTCGGCTGGGGGGCCACGCGCACACCCACGACGTGCGCGACGCTCAGGGCACGGGGCACGCCGTGGACAGCGGCTTCATCGTGCACAACGACGTGACGTATCCATGGCTGCGCCGGCTCTTCGAGGAGCTCGATGTGCAGGTGCGCCCGACCGAGATGAGCATGAGCATCCGGTGCGACGGGTGCGGTTTGGAGTATGCCGGTGGGCGCGGTGCCCGCGGGATCCTCGCCCAGCCAGGGCGCGTCCTGGACCCGCGGTTCGCGCGGCTGCTGGGGCAGGTGCGGCGTTTCCACCGTCGGGCGGCCGCTTTCCTGCGCACCCGCACCGACGACCTCAGCACGTATGGCGAGTGGCTGGCGGCGGAGGGTTTCACCGACCACTTCATCGCGCACTACGCGGTGCCGCTGGTCTCCTGCGTCTGGTCGTCCGGCCGGGAGGTGTCGCTGGCCTATCCCGCGCGCTACCTGTTCGAGTTCCTGGACCACCACGGGATGCTGGCCGTGACCGGCTCGCCCCAGTGGTACACGGTGGTCGGCGGCTCGCGGGTGTATGTCGAGCGGCTGGCGGCCCGGCTGTCGGACGTGCGCCGGTCCCATGCGGTCACCGACGTCACCCGGCACGCCGACGGCGTGGACCTGCGCGACGTCTCCGGGAGGGTCACCCGGGTCGACCGCGTCGTGCTCGCGACCCACGCGGATCAGGCGCTCGCGCTGTTGACCGACCCGAGCGACGCGGAGGTCACCACCCTCAAGCAGTTCGCCTACTCCCGCAACGAGACCGTCCTGCACACCGACGCCTCGGTGCTGCCACGCGCGCCACGGGCCAGGGCCTCGTGGAACTACCGCATGACTGGCTGCAGCACCCAGGACGAGCCGCCGGTCGTGTCCTACTGGATGAACCGGCTCCAGGGGCTGGAGGCGGCGGACCAGTACCTGGTCACCCTGAACGACCCCGGCCTGGTCGACCCGGCTGCGGTGCTGGCCCGGATGACCTACGAGCATCCGATCTACACCCCGGACACGCTGCGTGCCCAGTCCCGGCTGCCCGGGCTGGCCACCGAGCGGACTGTCTACGCCGGCGCCTACCACGGCTGGGGCTTCCACGAGGACGGCTGCCGCTCCGGCGTCGCGGCCGCACGGCACTTCGGGGTGGACTGGTGACCCGGACGGCACGCATGGCGCGGCCCTCGGGCGCCGGCTCGATGACCTTCCCGGACCTGCCGGCGCTGGTCGGAGGCAGGTTGACCCACCACCGGCTCGGAGCGATCCCCTACTCCTTCCGCAACCGGGTCTACCAGTGGCTGGTCGACCTCGACGACGTGCCGCGCCAGCCGTGGGCCCTGCGCCAACTCGCCCGGTTCGACGCCGACGACCACTTCGGCCACGGCGGCGGTGACGGCGCGGACCACGGGGTGCGGATCAAGGCCAAGGTGGGGCGCTTCCTTGCCACCCAGGGCGTCGAGCTCGGCGACGGCAACCGGATCCTGATGCTGGCGGGAGCGCGGGTGCTCGGTCACGTCTTCGACCCGCTGACGGTCTACTGGTGCTTCACCCGCTCGGGTGACCTGGCCTGCGTCGTGGCCGAGGTGCACAACACCTACGGGGAGCGCCACGCCTACCTGCTGCGCCCCGACCGCCACGGCCGAGCCACGACCGACAAGAGCTTCTACGTCTCCCCGTTCTACGACGTCACCGGCTCCTACCAGCTGCAGTTCAGCCTGGGCCGCGACCGGGTGGCGGTCTCGGTGACGCTGCACCGCGAGGGCGCACGCGTCTTCAGCGCCGCGTTCGCGGGCCGTCCCGAACCGGCCACCAGTACTGCCCTGATCCGATATGTCCTGAGGTATCCGCTGATGCCACAGCGGGTTTCGGCGCTCATCAGGTTCCACGGCCTCCGACTCTGGCTGCGCCGCCTGCCCATCCAGCCTCGACCCCGACACGATCCCCAGGAAGGGGTATGACCATGAGTGCCTCCACCGCGGCCATGTGGCCCGGCCTCTCCACGGCGCCCCGGGCGCCATTGAGCGCCACCGTGGCCCGACGCATCTTCGAGCGGGCGATCCGGCTCGTCCCCGTCCAGGTCCGCTACCCCGACGGGAGCAGCCACGGCGACACGGGAACGGATACAGCGGTGCTCGAACTGGTGCGGCCGGACGCGTTCTTCGCCCGGTTGGGCCGCGACACCAAGATCGGGTTCGGCGAGGCCTACATGGCCGGGGACTGGAAGGCCGGCGCCGGCACCGACCTGGCCGACCTGCTCACCCCGTTCGCCGCGCGGCTGACCAGCCTCGTGCCTCCGGCCCTGCAGCGGCTGCGCGGGCTCGTGGACCGACGGCTGCCGGCAGAACAGGACAACAGCATCGGCGGTTCGCGCAGCAACATCGCCGCGCACTACGACCTGAGCAACGAGCTGTTCGCCTCCTTCCTCGACCCGACGATGACCTACTCCTGCGCGTGGTTCGACGACACCTCCGCCGACGGTGACCTGATGCTCGAGCGGGCCCAGGAGCGCAAGATCGACGCCGTGCTCGACCTCGCGCACGTCCGCGCCGGCACCCGGCTGCTGGAGATCGGCACCGGGTGGGGCTCGCTGGCCGTCCGCGCGGCGCAGCGCGGCGCAGACGTCACGACGATCACGTTGTCGCAGGAGCAACGACGGTTTGCGTGCGGCCGGGTCCGGGAGGCCGGGATGGCCGACCGGGTCGACCTGCGGCTGCAGGACTACCGCGAGGTCGAGGGGCGGTTCGACGCGGTGGTCAGCGTGGAGATGATCGAGGCCGTCGGCGAGTCCTACTGGCCCACCTACCTGTCCGCCCTCGACCGGCTGCTGGCCCCCGGCGGGACGGTCGGCATCCAGACCATCACCATGGCCCACGACCGGCTGCTCGCGACCCGGCACAGCTTCGGCTGGATCCAGAAGTACATCTTCCCCGGGGGGCTGATCCCCTCCGTGCCGGCCATCGAGCAGAACCTTCGGTCGCACACCACGCTGCGGGTCAGCGGGAGCCGGGAGCTGGGGCCGCACTACGCCCGCACCCTCCACCTGTGGCGGGAGCGCTTCCTGCAGCAATGGCCGCAGGTCCGGGGGCAAGGCTTCGACGAGACCTTCCGGCGGATGTGGGAGTTCTACCTGGCCTACTGCGAGGCGGGCTTTCGCAGCGAGTACCTCGGCGTCAGCCAGCTCCAGCTGACCAGGCCGCCGTCATGGGCCTGAGGCGTCGTCGCGCCCAGGACCTGAGGGCACACCGTGGCCGTGGTCGGGGTGTTGCCGGCCGTCTCGCCGGTGTCGTGCAACCACGGCTCGGAGGCGGCCCGCTGCCGGTCCGGATCCGAGCCTGGGACGGCAGCGAGGCCGGACCAAAAGCCGCTCCGTTGCTGCTGATCCGGTCGCGGCGGGCGGTGCGCCGTCTGGTCTGGCGACCGGGCGAGCTCGGGCTGGCGCAGGCCTACGTCACCGGAGAGATCGACGTGCCCGGCGGCGTGGACGACCTGACCGACGGCCTGCGCCGGATCTGGCACGGGGCGCAGACCGGCCCGGGTGGCCCGGTGCGGCTGACCCCCCGACAGAAGGTGGGTGCGTTGCGCATCGTGGCCAGGGTCGGCGCCCTCGGCCCGCCGCCGAAGGCTCCGGTGACGCAGGCGCGGCTGGGCGGTGGACGTCATACCACTGCCCGGGACCGGGCAGCCATCGGCCACCACTACGACCTGGCGAGCGAGTTCTACGCCCTCCAGCTCGATCCGAGCATGGCCTACTCGTGCGCCTACTACGCCCATGCCGACGCGACCCTCGAGCAGGCTCAGCGCGCCAAGCTCGACCTGGTCTGCCGCAAGCTCGGGCTGGAGCCCGGCATGCGTCTGCTGGACGTGGGCTGTGGCTGGGGATCCTTGGCACTGCACGCTGCCGAGCACTACGGGGCGCAGGTCGTGGCCGTCACCATCTCGCCCAGCCAGGTCGAGCTGGTCGCCGAGCGGATCGCAGAGCGGGGGCTCGCCGGCCGGGTCGAGGTGCGGCTGCAGGACTACCGCGACCTCACCGAGCGGGACTTCGACGCGGTCGCCTCGATCGAGATGGGCGAACACGTCGGCGAGGAGCACTATCCCACCTATGCGGCCACCATGTTCGGCGCGCTGAAGCCCGGCGGACGGCTGCTGCTACAGCAGATGTCCAGGCGGCGCGATGCCGCTCCCGGGGGTGGAGCGTTCATCGAGCGGTTCATCGCACCCGACATGCACATGCGGCCCCTGTCGCAGACCCTCGGCCACCTGGAGGCGGCCGGCTTCGAGGTCCGCGACGTGCACGCCCTGCGCGAGCACTACGTCCGCACCGTTGCGGACTGGCTCGCCGCCTACGAGTCCCGGTACGACGAGGCGGGCGAGCTCGTCGGCGAGGAGTGGGCGCGCGCCTGGCGGCTCTACCTGGTCGGCGGTTCGCTGGCCTTCGAGCAGGGTCGGATGGGCGTCGACCAGGTGCTGGCCACCCGGCCGCTCCCCTCGGGTGACTCGGGTCTGCCCGCCACCCCGACATGGCACGGGGGATGACCGACACCGGCTTCGCCGGCGGCGCGCTGCTCGGCTCGATGGCCTGGAGCGCTGCGGCGATCGTGGTGGTCCTCGCGGTCACCTTCGCCTGGGCCCGCCACAGCGGCGGGCACCGCGTCGTCGACACGGCGTGGGGTCTGCTGTTCGTGGCCGTCGCGGTCACCACCTTCGCGCGCTCGGCCGGTGACGGCGGCAGTGGCCGACGCTGGCTGCTGCTGGTCATGACGCTGCTGTGGGGAGTGCGGCTGGCCGTCCACCTGGGCCGGCGCAGCCGGGGCGCGGGGGAGGACCCCAGGTATGCCGAGCTCCTGGCCGGCCGCGGTCTGGTCTTCACGATCGCCAGCGTCTACCTCCTGCAGGGAGCCCTGGCGTTCGTCGTGTCGATGCCGATCCAGGTGGGCATGCTCGAGCGCGCGCCGCTCGGTGTGCTCGACTACCTCGGGGCCGCGCTCTGGCTCGTCGGACTCGGCTTCGAGGCGGTCGGTGACCGGCAGCTCGACCGCTACAAGGCCTACCCCGACCGCGAGCCGGTCCTGGACACCGGGCTGTGGCGCTACACCCGCCACCCCAACTACTTCGGCGACGCGTGCGTCTGGACCGGCCTGTTCCTGGTCGCCGCCGGACACTGGCCCGGGCCGCTGACCCTGCCCAGCCTGGTCGTGATGGTCTACCTGCTCGCCTTCGGCTCGGGCAAGCGAGTGCTCGAAGGCAGCATGTCCCAGCGTGCCGGCTACGCCGCCTACATGGCGCGAACCTCCGGTTTCGTGCCCTGGCCGCCGAAGCCGCGGTGAGGCAGGCGGTGCGAGCCAGAACGCCCGCGTGAGAAGTCATCCCGTCGGCTCGCCCCTGCCGCCGAGCAGATCAGGCAGCAGCGCGACCACGGTCGTCCAGGCCGCCGACGACGGGTCGATCAGGGTCAGGTGGTCACCCTGGACCGGGTGCAGGACGGCCCGGTCGCCGGCCTCAGCGGCCGCGTCGACGTAGGCCGTGCTCTGGGCGTAGGGGACCGTCGTGTCGTCCTTGCTGTGCACGCAGTGGACGGGCACGCCGATCGGCAGGCGCCGGATCGGGTCGGCCGTCCGGTAGCGCTCGGGCACCTGGGCCTCCGTGCCACCAAGCAGGTCCGGCACCGCCGTGCCTCCCAGGCCGGAGCGCCCGGCGACGGTCAGATCCAGCACACCCGCCTGCGAGACGACCCCGGTCAGGTCAACCCGCGGGGCGGCGAGGGGCAGCGACGGGTCGCGGGGCCTCGCCGTCGTCGTCCCGCGACCGGCCAGCCAAGCGGCGAGCTGTCCGCCCGCCGAGTGGCCGATGGCCACCGCGGCCGAGGTGTCGATCGGGCCGTGGTCACCTCCCCGGGCCACGTCGGCCAGCTTGTCGACGCCGGCGGCGACGTCCAGGAACGTCGCCGGCCAGCCGCCGCCGTCCCCCAGACGTCGATACTCCAGGTTCCAGGCCACCCAGCCCCGCCCGGCCAGGTCGGCGGCCAGAGGTGTGCCCAGGTCGGCGGTGTATGCCGCGCGCCAGAACCCACCATGGATGATCACCACGGTGCCATGCCTGCGGGCACCTCGTGGCAGATGCAGATCGGCATACTGCGAGCGGTCCGAGCCGTAGCGCACCCGGACTCTTGTCCTGTGTGCTGCCGAGGTGCTGCTCGATCTGGCCGGCGTGTGACCCGGTCGGGCCCGCGGGGCCGGGCCACCGCCACCCGCGCAGCCCGCCAGACCGGCTCCGGCAGCGCCGACGAGAAGGCCCAGCGCGGTCCTGCGGCTGACGCGCTTCTCATCCGCCACGGTGCTCCTTCTCGCTCGCACGGCAGGGGTTGCTCATGCCGGTCATTCGGAGCCAGCACCACCGATGGATGGCTGGCAGGAGCGGTGTCGATCTTCTGACCAGATTTCTGACCGAGACGGCCAGGACGGGGTGAGACGTACGCCGACGGAGGAGCAACCAGCGTGGGAGTCGTGCGGACGGCGGGGAGAAGTGGCACCTGAAGACACTGGTGGGCGGTGGCCGTGTCTGCTCATAACCCGGAGGTCGCAACTCAAATCCCGCCCCCTGCGAATGCGTCGTCCACAGGACGATGGCCAGCGGGACTGTGGTTGGCCGACGGTTCTCGGAGTGCGGAGGCAGGTGTTCAGCCCGGGCGACCATCGTCGTCTCGCGGATCGAATCGGTCCTCAACGTCGGTGTTGACCGAATTTCTGACCGAGACCCCTTCCTTCCGAGCAGACCGTTGGTCAGATGAGACTGCCGACCTCCCGGATCTTCAGTCGGACGCTCGCAGTCGGGCCGGACCTCGCGCCATCGTTTACGCCATCACTTTGGATGAGATTCGTCAGTATCCAGCCTGGAGTGGTGGAAGTGTTAGAGGGCGAATACCACTGGAGCACAAAGAAGGTCGTGGACTCTAACAATCGGTAGAAGACGGACGTAGAGAAACAGGTGGTTAGGGGTTCGAGTCCCCTCGTCGGCTCCGCCTGCTCACCTGCTCACCTGCTCACCTGCCCCGCTTCCCTGCGATCTCGGGCTCGTGGTCATCCTCATGGACGAGCGGCTTGATGCCCCGCGGGCAGGGGCGTCATCGGGGCGGCGCCCAAGCGGCGGTCAAGTCCAGGGCCACAGGCCCGATTCACGCATGCACGCCTCGGCCTCGTCGAGTTCGTCGACGGTGAACAGTCGCGCGTCTTGGGAGACCTCCCGACGCCATCCCTCTCGGGTGCAGCCTCGGGCTGCGGCACCGATGCCGATCTGCGCGAGGTAGGTGACCTTCGGAGAGCACGCGGCACGGTCGAGGCCTTCGACACCCCCTGCCGGAGAATCCGCCAGATCCTCCAGATCCCTCAGAGCTGCGTGCACCGCCACCTTGTCGATGTCTGCCTGTTGAGTCACGTTACTCACCCACTTCGGCGTCAACGTCGTGACTACCGTCCACTGTAGGACGAGTATCCGCGTTCGAACCCGGTCTCCACGATGTCGTCTTGTCGAAGTCGACCGGCTCTCGACGGCAGGTCCGAGGTCGCGCCGCTTCTCAGTGCAGCACCTGCCGGACCTCTTGGGCCACCTGCACATCCTCTCGGGCGGTGATGACCAGCGTGCTCACCGGCGCACCCTCGCTGGTCAGGTCGCCGTCACCGTGCAAGGCGGTGTTGCGTTCGGCGTCGATGGCCAGCCCGAGCCACGCCAGGCGTTCGGCGGCATGTCGGCGCACCGTCGCTGAACGCTCGCCCACTCCACCGGTGAACACCACAGCCTCCAATCCGCCTGCTGCGGCAGCCATGGCAGCGATGCTGGTGATAAGCCGGTGGACGTATACGGCGAGCGCAAGTCGTGCGTCCGGGTCACCGCGCGCGGCCCCGTCTTCGACCTGGCGCATGTCGGGTGTGCCGGCGAGGGCGACCAGGCCCGAACGGTGTTCGAGTGCCGTCGCGACCTCTCGCGGTGAGAGCTGCTCATGTTCCTCGAGCCACAGCACCAGACCAGGGTCGACGTTGCCGGAGCGGGTGGCCATCACCAGACCCTCGAGCGGGGTGAATCCCATGGTGGTATCGACGCTGCGACCGTCTCGGATCGCGCACAGCGAGGCTCCCGCGCCCAGGTGACAGGTCACCATGCTCCCGACAGGCCGACCGAGCAGTTCTTCGGCCCGTCTGCTCGCGTAGGCATGCGAGAGTCCGTGGAAGCCATATCGACGTATGCCGTAGCGGTGCCGCCAAGCGGCCGGTACCGCGTATGTGGCAGCGGCGGGCTCGATGCTGGTGTGGAAACTGGTGTCGAAACAGGCGACGGCGGGCACGTCAGGGAGGAGCTCATTGACCGCGTCCAGCCCAGCCAGGGATTTGGGCTGGTGCAGCGGAGCCAGCGCCGTCAGCCCGCGCAACCGCGCGATGACCCTCGAGTCCACTCGCACCGGCCCGGTGAACTCGGTGCCGCCGTGCACGATCCGGTGACCGACGACGTCGGGGCGGGGCCAGTCGGCGAGTTGTTGTCGAACCGCCGCCACGTCGAATCCCTCCGCAGCAGCGAGGAGATCCGCGGATCTCACGAGCGTGTCGGCGTCATCGAGAAGACGTAGCTTGAGGCTCGACGAGCCTGCGTTCACCACCAGGACCAGCATGGTCAGCTTCGCCCGGGGGCCGTCGGCTCGCTTGGCTCCCACGTCCACCCGGCGATGGCTGGGTCGTCCTGACCGTGCTCACGGGTGTAGGCACGCGCCGCCAGCCGACTGTCGGACATCTCCTGTCGCAGCGATGCCGCGTGGCTACCCAACCCGGGGACACGGTCGATGACGTCCATGACCAGGTGGAAGCGGTCGAGGTCATTGAGCATGACCATGTCGAACGGTGTGGTCGTGGTGCCCTCCTCCTTGTAGCCGCGGACGTGCAGGTTGTCGTGGTTCGTGCGGCGGTAGGTCAACCGGTGGATCAGCCACGGGTAGCCGTGGTAGGCGAAGATGACCGGCTTGTCTCGGGTGAACACCGTGTCGAAGTCGC
>CAYRLV010000018.1:0-17521 GCA_964425155.1 uncultured Ornithinicoccus sp.
GGGCTCGGCGGTGCGGCCGCCGCCGGATCCCCCGCCGTCGCAGGGTTTCTCGGCGGCCGGATGGCGGACGCCCGCGCTGTCACCGAGGACATGGCAGCCACCTGCGTCACGCGCAGCAGCCGTTTCACGCTGCCCACGTGGGAGGGCCAGGGCACGCCCCTCGGGGTGGACGCCCGGTACGTCGTCGAGCTGGGCCTGCCCCCGAGGATCACCACCGGCATCCTGCACGCCAGCTCGGGCGACGGCCAGATCGGTGCCGGCGTGGCCACCGCGCCGGTGGAGTGCTTCCGGGACGCCGTGCTCGCGCTGGCCAGCGGTCCCGGCCAGCCCTGAGCGTTGTTGCGGCGAGGGCGGCCACCCGACCGGCCGCTCTCGCCGCAACAACCTCAGAAGAGGCTCGCGAGCCCGCTGCCCAGCAGCGCGAGCACCATCGCTCCCAGCGCCACCAGCACGATCACCCGACGGAACCGCGGCGTCATGCGGGCCGGCCTTCGTCGGGCGCGCTCATGCGGCCCGTTGTGGCTCGGGGAGTTCGACCCGGTCGCGGGTGACCACGAAGCGGGGGCGTCCCTGCCACTGGTAGCGCAGGTGGAGGTTCTCGGACCGCATGAGGTACAGGATGGCAGCCGCCACGGAGACCCCGACGGCCACGGTGCCGACCAGGATGGTCCAGCGCGGACCCCACACCTCGCCGATCCAGCCGATCACCGGCGCGCCGATCGGTGTCCCGCCCATGAAGACGGCCATGTAGAGCGACATCACCCGTCCGCGCATCTGCGGGTCCACGCTGAGCTGCACCATCGAGTTGGCGGCGGTCATCACCGTCATCGCGGCCAGCCCGCTGGGCACCAGGAAGATCGCGAACCACACGTATGACGGCGCGAGACCGGCCCCGAGCGTCGCCACCGTGAATCCCGCCAGCGCCGCCAGCAGGATGCGCAGCCGGGGATGCGTCCGGCGCGCCGCGAGCAGGGCGCCGGCCAACGACCCGACCGCCATGACCGAGCCGAGCAGGCCGTACTCCCCGGCTCCCTTGCCGAAGGCCTCGGTCGCCATGACCGCGATGGTCAGCTGGAAGTTCATGCCGAAGGTGCCCAGCATGAAGATGAGCACCAGGATCAGGATGATGTCCGGCCGGCCCCGCACGTAGCGGGCCCCCTCGCGCAGCGACCCCTTGCTGCGGACCCGGGGCGCGGGTCGCAGCTCGCGGACCCGCATGTGGAACAGCGCGAAGAGCACCGCCACGAAGCTCAGCGTGTTGACGAAGAACGAGACCCCGGTGCCCCACGCGGCGATGACCAGGCCGGCCACACCGGGACCGACCAGCCGGGCGGCGTTGAACGAGGCGCTGTTGAGGCCCACGGCGTTGCTGAGCGAGTCACGCGGCACCATCTCGGCGACGAACGTCTGCCGGGCCGGGTTGTCCGCCGCGGTCGCGCAGCCCATGATGAACGCCAGTGCGTAGACGTGCCAGAGCTGCACGGCCCCGGTCACGACGAGCACTCCGGTGAGCAACGAGGTCAGCGCCAGGGTGCTCTGGGTGACGGCGAGGATGCGACGCTTCGGGAACCGGTCGGCGAGCACCCCACCATACGGAGCGAACAGGACGACCGGCAGGAACTGGAGCGCGGTGACGACGCCCAGCGACGTCGACGAGTTGTCGGTGAGCTCGGTCAGGACCAGCCAGTCCTGGGAGACCCGGCCCATCCAGGTGCCCACGTTGGAGATGAGGGCGCCGGCCCAGTAGATGCGGTAGTTGTAGATCGACAGTGAAGCGAAGGTCGGACTCACTCCGCGGCCACCACCCGGGCGAGGATCTCGCTGGCCCGCGCCAGCACGTCGCGCTCCTCGGCGGACAGGTCCTTGAGCCGCTGGGCCATCCACTGGTCACGGCGGCGCCGCACGTCGCGCCAGATCGCCCGGCCCTCGTCGGTGAGGGAGACGATCACCTGCCGACCGTCGGTCGGGTCGTCCGCGCGCGACACCAGTCCGCGGTCGACGAGGCCGGCGACGGTGCGCGTCATGCTCGGTGCGCTCACCCGCTCGATGTCGGCGAGCTCACGCAGGGTGCGTGGTTTCTCGGAGAGTCGGGCCAACACGCTGAACTGGTGCGGCGCCACCAGATTGGTGCTCTCGTAGCGCGCGCGACGGCTGATCCGCATACAGACAAGCCGAAGGTCGCTGGCCAGGTGGCCGAGCGACCGGGTTGTGGTGCTCCTGGACTTCTGCGACACGCTTTCCTCTCGACAACTGCTTAGTCTAACTCATTACGTCACCTAAATATTTCCGGATCGTGTGTAGGACTGACGCGAGTGGTCGCGGTGCCGCCGTCTAGGCTGACCGTCGTGATCGAACTGCACACCCCCACCGAGATCGAGCAGATGCGCCCGGCCGGCCGGTTCGTCGCCGAGGTCCTCACCCGGCTGGCGGCCGAGGCTTCGGTCGGCGTCAACCTGCTGGAGCTCGACGAGTTGGCGCACCAGATGATCCGGGACCGCGGCGCGGAGTCGTGCTACATCGACTACCACCCCTCGTTCGGGGCGAGCCCGTTCGGCAAGGTGCTCTGCACGTCGGTGAACGACGCCGTCCTGCACGGCCTGCCGCACGACTACCGGCTGGCCGACGGCGACCTGGTCAGCTTCGACTTCGCCTGCTCGGTGGACGGGTGGGTGGCGGACTCGGCGCTCACCGTGTCGGTGGGCACGCCCCGGGGGGACGACCAGCGGCTCACCGAGACCACCCAGCGTGCCCTGGCCGCCGCCATCGAGATCGCCCGACCCGGGCACCGACTCGGCGACATCTCCGCCACGATCGGCCGGGTGGCCACGGAGGCCGGCTATCGCGTCAACACCCAGTTCGGCGGCCACGGCGTGGGGCGGACCATGCACGGTGATCCGCACGTGCCCAACGACGGACGGGCCGGGCGCGGTCTACCGCTCAAACCGGGGCTGGTCATCGCCATCGAGCCCTGGCTCTGCGCCGGCACCGACCGCATCTACACCGACCCGGACGGCTGGACCATCCGCAGCGGCGACGGCTCCCGCGGAGCCCACTCGGAGCACACCATCGCCGTCACCGAGGACGGGCCGATCGTGCTCACGGCTCGCGACCACACCTGACCGGCACCCGGGTCACGCGTGCCGGACCGTGCCGGCGACACCTGCGGCACCCGCGGGACGCGTACCCGTGGGGTCGGTCAGGCCGCCCCGCCCTCGCCGACGGCGCCACCCCGGCCACCGGCTCCGGCCCGGGTCTCCCACAGCCGGACCGGCAGCGCCTCCACCCCGTAGACGATGGACAGCTCCCGGAAGCGCAGCTCGGTGGGGTCGACGGCCAGGCTGAGCTCGGGGAACCGGCGGGCGATCGCGCGGAACGCGATGCGCAGCTCCATCCGGGCCAGCTCCGAGCCGACGCACCGGTGCATGCCCTGCCCGAACGCCAGGTGCGGCGTCCTCGGACGGAACGGGTCGAACCGCTCCAGGCCGTCCCCGAGCACCCGGTCGCGGTCGGCTCCCAGCAGGGACACGGCGACCAGGTCACCTTTCCTGATCTGCTGCCCGGCCAGGTCGTGGTCCTCGCGGGCAAAGCGCGGGAAGGCCACCTGCACCACCCCGAGATAGCGCAGCAGCTCCTCGACGATCCGGTCGACGGCCCCGTCGTCGGTGCGCAGCAGCTCCATCGCGACCGGGTCCTGCATCAGGGCCAGGGTGCCCAGGGCGAGCATGCTGGCCGAGGTCTCGTAGCCCCCGAGGAAGACCCCGTCGATGAGGCCACCCAGCTCGAGGTCGGAGAGGGCGTCCCCGTGCTGGCGGATGATCCCGCCGATCAGGCCGTCGCCGGGATCGACGCGCTGACGGCGCACGATCTCCAGCACCGACTCCCGCGCCTGGTCGGCCGTCGCGAAGGCGCCGAACACCCCACTGCTGAGGTCGAACCGGCCCGGTCCGAGTCCGTGGAACGGCTCCCGCTCCTCCTCGGGAAGCCCCAGCAGCTCGCAGATGACCTGGAACGGCACGGGGAAGGCGAAGCCGGACACGAAGTCGGCGGTCGGGCCCTGCGCCTCGAGCTCGTCCAGCTGCCGCTCGACCAGGTCGGTGATCACCGGGCGCAGCCGGGCGATCCGGCGCATGGTGAACTCCGGCGTGAGGAACCGCCGCAGCCGGGTGTGGTCGGGCGGGTCGGTGAACCCGAGGCCCCCGATGGAGCGGCTCTCGCTGCTCCCCTCGCTCGCGATCAGCGGGCGGATGTCGTTGCTGTATGACGTGCTGTCCATGAGCACCGACCGCGCCTGCGGGTAGCCGGTCACGATCCAGACGTTCATGCCGAACGCGCTGCCGAGGCGGCTGACCGGCTCGGCCTCGCGGCGTTCACCGAGCGCGGGCATCGGGTCGAGCACCTGGCGCCGCAGCGGCATGGTGAACCGCTTGGGCAGCACCCGCATCTTGGTCAGGTCGAGCCCGGACCGCAGACCGCGCGCGACGAACCTCCCGCCGAGCCAGCTCGCGACCCGTGCCGTGATCCCTGTCATGTGTCCCCCTTCCCCGTCAGTCTTTCAGGAATGCCAGCACGGCACGAACCCGGCGGTGTTTGCCGTCGTCCGCGTGCAGGCCGAGTTTGGCGAAGATCCGGCTGGTGTGCTTCTCCACCGCGCCTTCGCTGACCACGAGCTCGGCAGCGATCCCGGCGTTGGTGTGCCCCTGCGCCATCAGGGCGAGCACGTCGCGCTCACGCTCGGTCAGCGCGGCGAGCGGGTCACGGACCCGGCGGTGCGACATCAGCTGGCGCACCACCTGCGGGTCCAGAACCGTGCCGCCCGACGCGACGCGCTGCAAGGCGTCGAGGAACTCGTCGATGTCGCCGACCCGGTCCTTGAGCAGGTAGCCCACTCCCCCGTCGCCCGTGGCGAGCAGCTCGTCGGCGTAGGACTGCACGACATACTGCGAAAGCACCAGGATGCGTGCGTCGGGCCAGGTCGTGCGGATCTCGACGGCCGCGCGCAGACCCTCGTCGGTGTGCGACGGGGGCATCCGGACGTCGGCGACGACGACGTCCGGCCGTTCCCGCAGCGCCGCCTCGACCAGGGTCGGCCCGTCCGCCACGCCGGCGACCACCTCGTGTCCGGCGTCGGTGAGCAGGAGCTGGAGGCCCTCGCGCAGCAGCGTCGAGTCATCGGCTACGACGACGCGCACGGGATCTCCGCTTCCACGATGGTGGGCCCTCCGGTCGGGGAACTCACGTTCAGGATCCCATCGACCGACCGGATCCGGTCGGACAATCCCACCAAACCGCGGCCCTTTGACAGGTGTGCGCCACCGGCTCCGTCGTCGGCCACCGTCACGAGCAGCCGGTCGCCCTCGAGGACGGCGAGCACGCCGGCGGAGGTCGCGCCGCTGTGCTTGGCCACGTTGGTCAGGCTCTCCGAGACCATGAAGTAGGCCGCCTGCTCGACGTGCTCGGGCAGCCGGTGCGACGGCAGCTGCAGGTCGAGCTCGACCGGCACGACCGACCGGGCCACGCTCTCCTCGATCGCCGCGGCCAGGCCGCGGTCGACGAGCACCGGCGGGGCGATCCCGCGGGAGAGCGCCCGGAGCTCGTCGAGCGTGTCACGGGTCTGGCCCAGCGCCGCGTCGATCGTGGCCCGCGCGGTCTCGGGGTCGTCCGCCAGCTGCTTGCGGGCGCGACCGAGATCCATCGACAGCCGCACCAGGCGCTGCTGGGGACCGTCGTGGATGTCCCGCTCCAGCCGGCGCAGTGCCCCTGCCTCGGCGGTGCGGTGCGCGGCGCGGCCCTGCTCCAGCCCGCGCACCTGCTCCTGGATCTCGGCCCGGCTGCACAGCAGCGCCCGGCCCAGTCCCGAGTGGACCAGCGTCATCAGTCGCACCACGGCGGGAAGGGTCACGGCGAAGACCGCGCCGACGATGAGGTAGAACACCGCCCGCACCGCGAAGCTCTCCCCCAGCCCGAGCAGCTCGGGCAGGTCGCTGTTGTCCGGGCCGGTGGGCAGGGTCCAGCCCCACAGCGGCCAGGTCAGGCCGCCCAGGGCCGCCGCCCACCAGACGACGAGCACGACCCATCCGGTCAGCGCGGTGACCAGGCCGACCAGACCGTGCACCAGGTCGAGCCACGACTGCGGGTCACGCAGCGGTGTGGTGGTGCGACGCCACCAGCCGGCGTCCGGCTCGGCGCGCAGGTAGTGCGGAGTCGGCGCGTCCTGCCCGAGCAGGTCCCGCATCGACTTGCGCTCCGTGTGCGCGAAGCCACGCGCCGCGAAGGCGGTGACCATCAGGACCGGCAGCCCGACCACCGTGATCAGCAGCCCGGCGCCCAGGGTCAGGCCGGTGACCGTGATGACGAAGGCCGCGAGCGCGACGGGGAAGGACACGAACAGGTAGGTCGACTCCCGCAGCAGGTGAGCCAACGGGCCCGGGCGACGGCTCGCCATACCGTCGCTGGGTGGCGTGGTGCGGGGCTGCTGCATGACCTGCTGCCTGACCTGGTGAGGTCCTGGTGTCGGTGGGGTGCCGGCGGTGGCCGACGAGGTCGAGGATGTCATGGCCACACGCTAGAAAGCATCGTCTTTCCGGCCGATCCTGCTGACCGGCGTCTTGGGGTGGGGCTACCCCCACCCCAACGAGCGCGGGTCCGACCTCAGGGCCGTGGTCGCGCTCCTCGGCGCTCATGCTGAGGACTGCCTCGCTCGTCCCTCGCTCGTGTCCTCGCCACCGTCGTCGCCGCTCAGGAGACCCCGAAAAGGGCCTTCACCGGCTCGATCGCGAAGTAGACCACGAACAGCACCGCGATGACCCACATCAGCGGGTGCACCGCGGCGGCCTTGCCACGCACCAGCTTGATGAGCACGTAGACGATGAACCCGGCGCCGATGCCGGCACTGATCGAGTAGGCGAACGGCATCAGCACGATGGTGAGGAACGCCGGGATCGCGACCTCCGCGTCGCTCCAGTCGATTCCGGCGACCTGCTGCATCATCAGGAAGCCGACGAAGACCAGGGCGGGAGTGGCGGCCTCGTGCGGGATGACGCTGACCAGCGGCGCGAGGAACGTCGCGAGCAGGAAGAGCACGCCGGTCACGATCGACGCCAGACCGGTCCGCGCGCCCGCACCCACACCGGAGGCGGACTCGATGTATGACGTGTTGCTGCTCACGCCCGCGGCACCACCCGCCGCGGCGGCCACCGAGTCGACGACGAGGATCCGCTGGGTGGCCGGCGGGTTGCCGTCCTCGTCGAGCAGCTTGGCCTCGCTGCCGATCGCGACCATCGTGCCCATCGTGTCGAAGAAGTCCGAGAGCATCAGCGTGAAGACGAGCAGGATGACGGTGACGACGCCGATCTTGGAGACCGACCCGAACAGCGAGAAGTGGCCGAGCAGACCGAAGTCGGGCAGGTCGACCCAGGTCTCCGGGATCTGCGGGATGTTGAGCTGCCACCCACCCTGGTTGACCACCTTGCCGCCGGCGGTCATCGGGCCGATGTTGCCCAGGGCCTCCATGACGATGCCGACGACGGTGCCGCCGAGGATCGCGTAGAGCAGCGCACCGCGGATCTTGCGGGTGTGCATCACGACGATGGCGAGGAAGGTGAGGCCGAACAGCAGGATGGGCCAGCCGTGCAGCGTGCCGGTCTGGCCGAGCTGCACGGGGACCGGGCCGACGGCCGGTTTGCTGATGAAGCCGGCGTCCACCAGCCCGACCAGGGTGATGAACATCCCGATGCCGACGCTGATGGCCGTCTTCAACGGGGCGGGCACGGCTCGGAACACCGCGGCGCGGAACCCGGTCAGCACGAGGACGAGGATGATCAGGCCCTCGAGCACCACCAGCCCCATCGCGTCGGCCCAGGTCATGTCGGGCAGGGCCGCGATGCCCGTGGCGACGAAGACGTTGAGGCCGAGGCCGGTCGCCAGGGCCAGCGGGAAGTTGGCGACCGCGCCCATGAGCACGGTCATCAGGCCCGCGACCAGCGCCGTGGCAGCCGCGATCTTCGGGCCGTTCTCGCCCTGCAGCCCACCGAGGAACGCCCCGGTGCCGTCCGCGGTGTTGCCGATCAGGATCGGGTTGAGGACGACGATGTAGGCCATCGTGCAGAACGTGACGAACCCGCCGCGCACCTCCTGCGGCACCGACGAGCCGCGCTCGGTGATCTTGAAGAAGCGGTCGAGGGGTGTCCGGGTCCCGGGTGCTGTGGTCGAGGTGGCGGGCATGGCCCACAGGGTATGGGCAGCGGCCGGTCAGCGGGGGCAACGGCTCACGCGTTGACCAGTTCTCGCTCCTCCTCGTGACCGTCGGGGGCGTCCGGGCCCGGCCCGTCGGCGTCCGCCAGGTGCCGGCGCAGCTTCTCGCCCTCGACGTCCACCCGCGGCAGGACCCGGTCCAGCCAGCGCGGCAGCCACCAGGCGCGGTCGCCGAGCAGGGACATCACGGCCGGGACGAGGGTCTGCCGCACGACGAAGGCGTCCACCAGGACCCCGAAGGCGAGCGCGAATCCCATCGACTTGATGATCGTGTCGTCGCTGAGCACGAAGCCGGAGAAGACCGAGATCATGATGATGCCGGCGGCGCTCACCACGCGCGCGCCGTGGCCGACGCCCGACACGGTGGCGGCCCGGGCCGAGGCGCCGTGGACGTAGTCCTCCCGCATCCGGGAGACCAGGAAGACCTCGTAGTCCATGGCCAGCCCGAACAGGATGCCCACCAGCAGGATCGGCAGGAAGCTGACCAGGGGTCCCACACCGGTCACCCCGATGAGGCCGGCCAGCCAGCCCCACTGGAACACCGCCACCGTCACCCCGAGGGTGGAGCCCACGGTCAGCAGGAAGCCCAGCGTGGCCTTGAGCGGGACCAGCAACGAGCGGAAGACCAGCACGAGCAGCAGGAAGGACAGCCCGATGACCACGGCGAGGTAGATCGGCAGCGCCTCGGCGAGCTTGTCGGACACGTCGACCCCGATCGCGGTGGAGCCGGTCACGGCGACGTCGGCACCGTCCGCCTCGGCCACCGGTGCGACCGCCGACCGGACGTCCTGGACGAGCTGGGCCGTCTCCGGGCTGGTCGGTCCCTCCTTCGGGATGAGCGACAACAGCATCACGTCGCCGTCCTGGCTGGGCTGCGGCGGCGAGAGCGACACCACGCCGTCGAGGTCCGAGACCCGCTGCGTCACGTCGGCCGCGACCTGCTTGGCCTGGGCGGGCGAGTCGCCGAACACGACGAGCGCGAGCTGGCCGTTGAAGCCGGGGCCGAAGCCCTCGCTGACCAGGTCGTAGGCGGCGCGCTTCTCGGTGCCCTGGGCCGCCGAGCTGCCGTCCGGCAGGGCGAGCCGCAGGTCGGCCGCCGGCAGGGCCAGGGCGCCGAGGCCGACCACGCCGACCAGCAGCACGACCAACCGGTGCCGCGTGACCAGACGACCCCAGCGGAAGCCGAATCCCTCACGGGCGTCGGGCGCCTCGTGCTTGCCGGCCTTCCGTGCCGGCCGCAGCCGATCCCCGGCGAACCCGAGCAGCGCGGGCAGCAGGGTGAGCGCCACCAGCACGGCGACGGCCACGGTGCCGGCGGCCGCGAGGCCCATGACGGTGAGGAACGGGATGCCCACCACGGACAGGGCGGCCAGGGCGATGATCACGGTCAACCCGGCGAACACGACCGCCGAGCCGGCCGTGCCGGCCGCGCGGCCCACGGCCTCCTCGATGCGCAACCCCTCACCGAGCAGCTGCCGGTGGCGGGACGTGATGAACAGGGAGTAGTCGATGCCCACCGCGAGCCCGAGCATCAGGGCGAGGATCGGCGCGGTGCTGGTCATCTCGAACAGGTGGCTGGTCAACATCAGGCCGAGCATCCCGGTGCCCACCCCGACCAGCGCGCCCGCCATGGTCATCCCGGCCGCGACGAGCGAGCCGAAGGTGATCACGAGCACGACGAGCGCAATCGCGACGCCCGCCACCTCGCCGGGGCCGGTCCCCACCTGCGGCTGGTCCACCGCGCCGCCGTGCTCCACCTGGATGCCGTGCTCCTTCGCGGCGGACCCCACCTGCCGGAACGCCTCGATCGAGGACGGCGAGACCTGGTCGGCGGTCTGCTCGAACTGCACGGTCACCAGGGCAAACCGGCCGTCCTTGGTCACCGTGCCGGTCTGGTAGGGATCGGGCGCCCCGACCACGCCGGGGAGCTGGTTCGCCTCCGCGACCGCGGCCCCGACGAGCTTCTTGCCCTCCGGACTGGTGAGGCTCTGCCCCTCCGGCGCCTTGAAGACGATCTGCCCGGTGGCGCCGCTGGCCTGCGGGAACTGCTGCTCGAGCGCGTCGAGGGCCCGCTGCGACTCGGTGCCGGGGATGGTGATCGTCGATGACGTGGTGCTGCCCAGTGCGGCGAAGGCTCCGCCGAGCCCGGCGAGCAGGACCGCCCAGAGGACGACGACCAGCGCGCGTCGGCGCACGCTCGCCCGGGCGAGCCGGTACAGGAGGGTGGACATCGCGGTGGCTCCTCGGCAGGTCAGGTCGGTCGGTCGGTATGGCGGGTGCTCACCCGCGTGGAACGCCCAGCGTGCGTTCGGTCACCTCGACGAGGGCCTCGCGCAGTTCGCCCACGGGCAGCCCGAGCAGTCGGGTGGCCGACGGCCCGCCCAGAGACGCCCGATCCTCCGCGCCGGATCCGGTGGGGCTGCTGCCCCGAGTCGGGTCCAGCCCGGCCAGGGTGACCGCCGTCGACAGCACGCCGATGCAGGCCACGTGCGCCGCGAGCAGGTCGGCGGGCTGTTCGGAGCCGGCGGTGAGCGCGGCGACCAGTCGCTCGCCCAGCTCCTCGAAGCACAGGTCGGCGAGCTCGGGTTGCTCGACGATCTGCTGGATCGCCGCGGGGTAGGCGGTGAGCTCGTAGCGGTATTCCAGGATGAGGTCGACGAATCCGTCGATCGCCCGCCTCCGGGCCGCTTCGGGTCCGAGCCGGTCGAGCTCGTCGACCAGCTCGGTCAGCGCGGCCGCGGCGGGCTCCATCAGCTCCCGCAGGATCTGCGCCTTGGACCCGAAGTGATAGAGCACGCCGGCCTTGGAGGCGCCCACCCCCGTGGCGATGTCCTGGAGCGAGGTGCTCTCGTAGCCGAACTCGGCGAACAGCCGCCGGGCGGTCCCCACGATCTCCGCCCGCGCCTGCTCCGCCGTCGTCCGTGCCATGCGCATGAGCCTAACTGACCGATCGGTCAGTCACCAACCGATCGGTCAGTGAGGTGCGTCATACGTCCCGGGCGGGGGACGTGAGCGGCGCGGCTAGGCTGGCGCCGTGAGTTCCTCCGAGTCGACCTCCGGCCCGGCTGCCGAGCAGCCCCCGGCTCCGCTCGAGCCGCTGCGGGTCGACACCGCGCGCGTGGTCGCCATCGGCGTCGCGCTGTGGCTGGTCGCGCTCGTCCTGACTCTCGCCGTCCCGGCCCTGCACGGCGGCGACCGGTCCTGGTGGCCGTGGACCTGTGCGGCCGGTGCCGGGCTCGGCGCGCTCGGCTGGATCTACGTCCGCCGTGGCCGGGGCAACGCGGCGGCCGCCTGACCGCGACCTGCCGTCACCCCCGGCGGGCCGACCGCCAGCTCGTGCTCACCCAGAGCCGCTTTCGCCACGTTCACGAGCGGCCTCGAGTGAGCAAAGCGGCGCGGGGTGAGCACGGGGCTGCCGTCACTCGTCGTCGTCGCCGACGCCGGTGTGCACCACACCCTCGAGGTCGGCCAGCCGCACCAGCAGCGGCTCGGCGTCGTGCGGCCCGGTCAGACCCAGCACCAGGCTGACCAGCCGGTCGCCCTCGCCGTCCCCCACGTCCCCGTCGTCACGCCGGCCGTCGCCGCCCACCCGGTGCGTGTTGACCTCGTTGACCACGAAGCCCGCGGAGGTGCAGCGCTCCAGGATCGAGCGCAGCAGACCGCGCCCGTCGACGTAGGTGAGGTGCAGTTCCTGGGAGCGGTGGGTGGATCCCGGCAGCCGGCGCACCAGCGGGCCGAGCCCGTAGATGATCAGCAGGTAGCCCCCGGTCGTCGCCGCGGCGAGCACCGGCAGGCCGGCCCCGGCCGCCATACCGACCGCGGTCGTCAACCAGACGGACGCGGCCGTGGTGAGCCCGCGCACGGCGTCCCGGCGCACGAAGATCAGCCCGCCGCCGATGAACCCGATGCCGGACACGATCTGCGCCGCGACCCGGGACGGGTCGAGGGTCGAGTGTGTGCCGAGCACGTCGGTGAAGCCGTACTTCGACACCAGCACGATCAGCGCCGAGGCGAACCCGATGATGGTGTGGGTGCGCACGCCGGCGGCCTTGCCGCGCAGCTCTCGCTCCAGCCCGATCAGCCCGGAGAGGACGAGCGCGATGCCGAGTTCGGCGAGTTGCGTCCAGCCCTGCCCGGTGGGTTCACCGAACAGCGCCGCCGCGGTCATCTCGCCCGTCCTCAGACGAGGACGTCCACGGCGTACTCGTCGAGCACGACCGGCTCCACCGGCGCGGGCTCGGGCCGGACCAGGTCCACCTCGCTGTGTGCGCCGCAGCCGTGGTCAAGACTCACGACGCGACCGTCGGAGGGTGACCAGGCGTTGGCGCACACGCCGAAAAAAGAGCGCAACGCACCTGCCATCGGGACGAAGAAGCCGCAGGTCGAGCACGGCGCCGGAGCCTCCTGCGCCACCGGGGCCTGCGGTCCGTGCTCCCCCTCGTACCAGCGGGTCGTCGCCTCGTCCCGCCCCTCGGCGGACAGCACCCGCGGCCGGCCGAGTCCGAGCTCGAACTGCGCCATCTGGTCGACGTCCTCGTCGCCGGTCGCCTCGAAGCCGGGCTCCAGCCGCTGGTCGTCCTCGACGTATGGCGTGACGTCGCCCGCGCCGATGTCGCCAGGAGCGAGGCGCTGCTCGTAGGGCAGCCACTCCGGCGCGAGCAGCGCTCCGTCGCCGGGGACCAGGTTGGTCTCGCAGACCGTGGCGGTGCGGGCTCGCGGCGCCCGGGCCACGGTGATCGCCCAGCGCCAGCCGGGGTAGGCGCGGGCGGTGCAGGCGAAGTAGTGCGTGGCCAGTCGCTCGCCGTCCATCTGCACCTCGAGGTGCTCGCCGACGGTGCCGGCCTCGGCGATGCTCTCGGCCGCCTCCCGCGCCAGGTCCACCGCGGCAGCGAGCACGGCGTCGGTCCGTGGGGTCGCCATGTCAGGCCCCGTCGAACTGGTCGGCGACGCCGCGCAGGATCTTGGCGAGCGCGGCGGACTTGCCCTTGTCGGGGTAGCGGCCCCGGCGCAGCGTGTTGGAGGCACTGTCCAGCTGCTTGATCAGGTCCTCCACGACGACCGCCATCTCGTCGGCGGGCTTGCGGTTCTTGGCGTGCACCGACGCGGCCACCGAGGGGGTCGGGTCGAGCAGCCGCACCGAGAGCGCCTGGGCGCCCCGCCGGCCCTGGACGATGCCGAACTCCACCCGCGTCCCCCCACGCAAGGTGGTCACACCCTCCGGCAGGGCCCCCGCGTGCAGGAACACGTCACCGCCGTCGTCGTCGCTGAGGAAGCCGAAGCCCTTCTCAGCGTCATACCACTTGACCTTGCCAGTCGGCACTGTCCACCTCTTGCTCGTTTGCTGTGCCCGGACCCGGGCAGGACGTGATCGCGCCCGTGGGCGACGCCCCCAAGGTTAACGGTCGCGCCCGGCGCTCGCGCCCTCGGCGAGGTGGACCGCCGCGTGGGCCGCGTGCAGGGCGCGCTGCCACATCGGCGCGAAGGGGGCCGGCTCACCCTGACTCGGCGGCACGTGCAGCCGGTTGGTGCACAGCACGACGGTCGCGTCGTGGGCCGGCAGCACCGCGAAGCCGATCCCGGGGAAGCCGGTGTGCCCGATGACGTCCGCTGCGCAGTCCCCGACCCGGTCGGCCCACCGCCGGAACCCGCGCAGCTGGTCCGGCTCCTCGCTCGGTGCCCAGAAGGCGGGCAGCGCCGACCACGGGCCGTGGCCGCGCGCCGAGTCCAGCAGCGCGCGGCCGAGCCGGTGCAGGCTCGAGACGTCACCGAACAGGCCGGCGTGGCCCGCGGCGCCGCCGAACGAGTGGAACGCGTTGCCGTCGTTGACCTCTCCCACCAGCACCCGGGTGCGCCAGCCGCCGAAGGCCGCGCCGTCGACCGGGACGGGGTAGGGCCGCCCGCTGGCCACCATCTGCCGCTCGATCCGGTCGCCGGCCGAGCTGGCGACCGGCTCGGCGACTGTGCTGCCGGCGACCGGCCCCGCATACCGGAACCCGGTGAGCGACAACGGCTCCGCCACCAACGCGGCGAAGGCCTCCGGCAGCTCGGCCGAGCACACCTGGCGCACGACCTCGCCCAGCAACATGAAGCCGAGGTCGGAGTAGTGCCGTCCGCTCCGGGGTGGGTAGCGCAGCGGCAGTCGGGCCACGAGGGCGAGCGCCTCCTCGGCGCCCGAGGCCTGCAGGTAGGTCGGCCACCACTCCCACAGGCCGGCCCGGTGGGTGAGCAGCTCGTCGAGGCTGGCCTCGGGGCAGGGACCCGGCAGGTAGCGCGCGAGAGGGGCGTCCAGCGTGACCTCGCCCGCCGACACCAGGGCGGCCAGACACGCGGTGGTCGCCGCCACCTTGGTCACCGAGCCGAGGTCGTGCGCGGCGTCCGGGCGCAAGGGTCGCGCCAGCGGTCCGTCGTCGCCGAACACCTGCGCCAGTCCCGCGCAGTGGTCCAGCGCCGTGCCGGGGGCGCGGACCGACACGTGGGCCCCGGGCGGCCCGGCTCGAAGGAGGTCGTCGACGGCCCGACGCAGCGGCTCCTCGGGCGGGCGGCCGTCCGTGTCCGCCGCGTCCTGCATGCCGAGACGTTAACAAATTTCATCTTGTCCACTCCAGCCGTGAATGAGTACCTTGAGGGCGCCGGTGACCCCGCCACGAGGAGGACGACAGGTGCACGGCAGGACTCGCAGTGTCCGCGCGACGGCGGTGATCGCGCTCGCCGCCGCGGTCCCGCTCGTCGCCAGCGCATGTTCACCGGCCGGGTCGGAGGACAACCCGGGCCCGAGCCGGTCGGCGGCGGCCGGCGCGTCGGGTGACACGGGCGCCTCCGGAGAGTTCGTGGTCGCCCGCACCGGCGACATCGACAAGCTCGATCCCCACCTGTCGACCGCGTTCCAGACGGTCCAGACCCTCGGCCTGGTCTACGACTCCCTGGTGACCACCGACGACGACGGCAAGCTGGTCGGCGCGTTGGCCACGAAGTGGTCGGTGTCACCCGACGGCAAGACGGTCACCTTCACCCTGCGCGACGGCGTGACCTGGCAGGACGGCGACCCGTTCACCTCCGCCGACGTCAAGGCCTCCCTGGAGCGGATCCTCGACGAGAAGACGGGCGCGGTGGCCCGCTCCAACCTCACCGCGATCAGCGCGGTCGACGCCCCCGACGAGCACCGGGTGGTGCTGCACCTGTCCGAGCCGAACAGTGCGCTGCTGTATGCCCTGGCGTCCACGAACGCGTCGATCCTGCACGCGAAGGACATCAAGGCCGACACCGTCGGCAAGAAGCCGGACGGCACGGGGCCGTTCGCCTGGGGGCAGTGGGACCAGGGGCAGCAGGTGGTGCTGAAGGCCAACCCGGACTACTGGGGCGACCGGGTCGAGATCGGCACCCTGACCTTCCGGGTCATCCCCTCGGAGTCGTCGATCCTGTCCGGCATGCGCGCCGGCGCCTTCCAGCTGGGCCTGATCTCCGACCCCGGCATCGCCAAGCAGGCAAAGCAGGCCGACGGGTTCTCGCTGGTCAAGCAGCCGGCGTTGTCCTACCACGTGCTCATGCTCAACGGGCGGCACGGACCGCTGGCGAATCTCAAGGTCCGCCAGGCGATCGCGTGCGCCGTGGACCGCAAGCAGGTCATCAACACCGCGGCCTTCGGCGACGGCATGGTCACCGGACCGATCACCAGCCCGGACTTCCAGTACAGCCCGACGGAGGGCCTGCCCTGCACCCCCGGCGACACGGAGGCCGCCAAGCAGCTGCTGAAGCAGTCCGGTGTCTCCACCCCGATCACGCTCGACACCATCGTCATGACCGGCGAATACGCGACCAGCACCGCCGAGGGGCAGAACCTCCAGTCCCAGCTCGGCAAGATCGGGGTGAAGCTCAAGCTGCGGCAGCTGTCCACCAAGCCCTACGTCCAGGCGTGGCTCGATTCGGACTTCGACGCCGCGGTGGCGCTCAACGGCGGCAGCTCCGATCCGTACCTGATGTACGGCCGCTACTACACCACCGAGGGCAGCCTCAAGGGGCCGGCCGGGTTGACCTCCAAGCCGCTCAACGAGCTCCTGGTCAAGGGGAACTCGACCACGGACGACGCGCAGCGCCGCCAGATCTACGGGCAGCTGCAGAAGGAGCTGTTGCGTGAGTCGCCCTGGGTGTGGCTGTTCCGCGGCGACGACTACTACCTGGTGTCCGACGACGTCTCCGGGTTCGAGGCGCGGGCCGACGAGTCCCTGACCAACCTGGCCAGCACGTCGGCCGACTGAGCGAGCGACGATCACACGGGCACGGGCCGGTTCGGTCGGGTGGCGCTGGGCGGGCGGACGACTCGTCGGCGCGGTCCTGACCCTGTTCGGGGTCTCCGTCGTGGTGTTCCTCGTCCTGCGGGTGATCCCCGGCGACACGATCACGGCCTCGCTGGGCATCGAGTCGGGCACCCTCACCCCGGCCCAGCACGCGGCGCTGGAGGCCTACTACGGCCTGGACAAGCCCCTGTGGGTGCAGTTCTTCTCCTGGCTCGGTGAGCTGTTCCAGGGCAACCTCGGGGTGTCGCTGCTCAGCGGCAAGTCCGTCGGCGGGCTGATCGCCGACGCCGTGCCGGTGACCATCGAACTGGCCGTCCTGGCAGCCCTGATCGGGACGGTCGTCGGTGTCCTGCTGGGCATGGTGGCGGCAGTCGCGGCGGGCCGGGCCGGCGACGGCGCGGCCCAGGGGCTCGCGCTGCTCGGCCTGGCGCTGCCCGAGTTCGTCCTCGCCTCGGCCGTGGTGGCGTTGCTGGCCCGGACCTTCGGCTACTTCCCGAGCACCGGCACCTTCGTGCCTCTGACCACCTCGGTGGCCGGCAACCTGTCCCAGATGATCTATCCGGCGCTGGTGCTCTCGGTCGGCTTCGCCGCCAACGTCATGCGCACCACCCGGTCGGCCTACCTCGAGGTGGCCGAGGGCGACTTCGTCCGCACCGCCGTGGGCAAGGGGCTGACGCCGCGCAGGATCCGGTTCGCCCACGTGCTGCGCAACGCCTCGGTGCCCATCGTCACCATCACCGGCATCCAGTTCGGCTACCTGCTCGGTGGCACCGTGATCGTCGAGCAGATCTTCGCGCTCCCCGGCCTGGGGCGGCTGCTGTTCACCGCGATCCAGAACGCGGACTACCCGATCGTGCAGAGCTCGGTGCTGGTGATCGCCGCCGGCTTCGTCGTCGTCAACCTCGTCGTCGACCTGCTCTACCGGGCCATCGACCCGAGGACCCGAGCAGCATGAACCCACCCCATATGCCACCCCACGA
>CAYRLV010000018.1:17621-22657 GCA_964425155.1 uncultured Ornithinicoccus sp.
CCACCCCACGAGGGCCACCCCGGATGACCACCACCGCTCCTCCCCCGCAGGTCTCGACCGACGAGGTCGCGGCCCGACGCCCCGTGGCCGAGCTGCTCCGACGCATCTGGCGCGACCGCGGCGGGCGGATCGGCTTGGCCCTGGTCGTGCTCATGCTGCTGGTGGCCGTCGCCGGCCTCACCCACCTGCTGCCGCACGGACCGCTGGACCAGTCGCCCGCCGACCGGCTCCGCGGACCCTCCGGCAGCCACTGGCTCGGCACCGACCAGTTCGGCCGCGACATCACCGCGCGAGTGGCCGCCGGGGTCTTCGCCTCGCTGCGCGTCTCGGTGCTCGCCGTCGCCGCGGCCGCGGTGCTCGGGTCCGCGATGGGCATCCTCGCCGGCTTCCTGGGCGGGTGGGTCGACCAGGTGGTCGGGCGCCTGGTCGACGTGCTCTTCGCGTTCCCCGCCATCCTGCTGGCGCTCGCCCTCGTGTCCGCACTCGGCAGCGGCTGGTTCAACACGGCCATCGCGATCGCGGTGGTCTACGCGCCGATCTTCGCCCGCGTCGCACGGGCGCCCACCCTCGCGGTCGCCCGCAGCGAATACGTCAGCGCGGGAAGGGTGCTCGGCATCCCGACCCGACGGCTGCTGCTGCGTCACGTGCTGCCCAACGTCAGCGCACCGATCGTCGTGCAGGTGACACTCGCCCTGTCCTGGGCGATCCTGACCGAGTCGGCTCTGTCCTTCCTCGGCCTCGGCACCCAGCCGCCTGACCCCAGCCTCGGGCTGATGGTCTCCGATGCCCAGGACCTGGTGCAGATCGCCTGGTGGACGCTCACCTTCCCCGCGGTCGCGATCGTGCTCCTGGTCATCGGGCTCAACCTGCTCGGCGACGGGCTGCGCACCGCCCTGGACCCGAGGGGGAGCCGATGAGCGCGCTCCTCGAGGTCACCGACCTGCGCACCGAGGTCGCCGACGGCACCGCGATCGTGCGTGGGGTCGAGTTCACCGTCGACGAGGGCGAAACCCTCGGCATCGTGGGCGAATCCGGCTCCGGCAAGTCCTTCACCGCGCTCAGCGTGGCCGACCTGCTCCCGGCCGGCGCGCGGGTGACGGGCGGCTCGGTGCGGGTCGACGGGCAGGAGCTCGTCGGGCTCGACGCCGGGCGGCGTCGCGGACTGCGGGGAGCGACGATCGGCATGGTCTACCAGGACCCGATGACCTCGCTGAACCCGATGATGCGCGTCGGCACGCAGGTGCGCGAAGGGCTGCGGGCGCACGGCTGGAGCCGGGACGACGCCTCCCGACGCACGCTCGAGGTGCTCGGCGAGGTCGGACTCCCCTCTCCCACCTCGACCGCCCGGCTCTACCCGCACCAACTCTCCGGCGGCATGCGGCAGCGCGTCCTCATCGCGATCGCCCTCGCGCCCCGCCCCCGCGTGCTGATCGCCGACGAGCCCACCACCGCCCTCGACGTCACCATCCAGCAACAGATCCTGACCCTGGTCGCCCGGCTGCGTGACGACTACGGGCTCGCCGTCGTGTGGATCACCCACGACCTCGGGGTGGTCGCACGGATCGCCGAGCGGGTGCTGGTGATGTATGCGGGGCGGGTCGCCGAGCAGGCCGCGACCACGGACCTGTTCGCGCGCCCGACGCATCCCTACTCCGCCGGCCTGGTGTCCTCGATCCCGCCGATGGGGGCGACCGACCGCGGACCGCTCCCGCAGATCGGCGGCACCCCGGTGCGGCTCACGGACCTGCCGCCCGGCTGCCCGTTCGGGCCCCGCTGCCCCCAGCGCGTCGACCGCTGCACCCGGGACGAGCCCGACCTGCTCCCGCGCGGGCCGTCCCGCGCGGCCTGCTGGGTGCCGCCGCAGGAGTGGTCGTCGTGAGCGCGCCGATGGTGCAGGTGCGCGGGCTGACCAAGCACTACCGCACGAGGGGGCGTGGCACGGTCCACGCGCTGGACGACGTGAGCTTCGACGTGGCCCCCGGCGAGACGCTCGGGCTGGTCGGCGAGAGCGGCTGCGGCAAGTCGACGACCGCCCGGCTGCTCGTGCAGCTGGAACAGCCGACCGCCGGCTCCATCACCATCGACGGCGTGGACCTCGGCTCCGCCGGGCGACGGGCTCGCCGCGACCTGCACCGCACCATCCAGCTGGTCTTCCAGGACCCGTTCGCCTCGCTCAATCCCCGGCTGCGCGTGGGCGACGCGATCGCCGAGGTGCTCACCGTGCACGGCCTGGGGTCCGGTGCGTCGGCCCGACGCGAGCGGGTCGCCGACCTGCTCCGGCAGGTGGGCCTGGACCCGTCCTCGTCCGAGCGGCTGCCGCACGAGCTGTCCGGCGGCCAGCGTCAGCGCGTCGGCATCGCCCGCGCGCTCGCGGTGCAGCCGCGCGTCCTGGTGCTGGACGAGGCCGTGTCGGCGCTGGACGTCTCGGTCCGCGCCGAGATCATGAACCTGCTGGCGCGGTTGCGCGAGGAGCTGGGCCTCACCTACGTGTTCATCTCGCACGACCTGTCGATGGTCCGGCACATCGCGGACCGGATCGCGGTGATGTACCTCGGGCAGATCGTCGAGCTCGGCCCCTGGGACGTCGTGTCGGACCGGCCCGAGCACCCCTACTCGATCGCGCTGCAGGAGGCCGTGCCGGTGGCCGATCCCGAGGTCGAGGCGGCCCGGGCCGCTGCGGCGGTGCGCGGCGAGGTGCCGGACGCGGCCCGGCTGCCCACGGGCTGCCGGTTCCACCCGCGCTGCCCGATCGCCGAGGACGCCTGTGCGCGGGTGGTTCCCGAGCTCCTCCAGCCCCGGGGCGAGGGCGAGGACTCCCGGAACCACCTGCTCGCCTGCCACGTGGTCCAGCGCGACGGAGCCGGCGCCGCGAGGACGCGTTAGCCCGTCGAGGCCCGTGTTCAGGCGGCCGTCGAGGCGTGTCCCCTGAGCCAGTCCGGGAAGTGGGTGAGGTCCTCGAGGATGACGTCCGCGCCCGCCCGCCGCAGCGTCTCCCGGTCGTTGGGCCCGGTCAGCACCCCGACCGACGTCGCTCCCGCGACGCGGGCCCCGTGGACGTCTCCCGCGTGGTCGCCGACGTAGACCCCGGCGTGGTGGTCACGCAGCGCGACCCCCTTGCCCTCACCGAACAGGTCGCCGATCACCTCGTCCGGCACCAGCCCGACGTGGTCCAGCACGGCGCGGACCGCGGGGGCCACCTTGGCGCTGACCACGACGACCCGACCACCGAGCTCCCGCACCGCGGCGAGGGACTCCTGTGCGCCGGGCAGGAGCGTGGTCCGGGGCACGGCACTCACGAGGTACTCGCGCCGGTAGTCCTCCATGGCCTCGTCGAGCTGGTGCTCCGGCAGCCAGTGGCTGAGGGTGAACCGCAGCGGGTGCCCGAGCAGCTCCCACAGCCGGTCACGCTCGGGCGTGATGCCGTGCCGGCCGATCGCGGTGGTCATCGTCTCGACGATGCCGTCCCGCGAGTCGACGAGCGTCATGTCGAGGTCGAATCCCACGGTCAGTGCCACACGGCCCAGCCTAGGGGCCGGACCTCGTCACGAGGCGACGGGCACCAGGTCCGGCTCGACGCGGTCAGGGGCAGGGGCGCCGTCCGAGGTGGGATCCGTGACGGCGGCGACCAGCCCCGCATACCGGCCCTGGCGTCGGAGCAGCTCCTCGTGGCTGCCCAGCTCGACCACGCGGCCGCGGTCGAGCACGGCGATCTGGTCGGCGTGCCGCACCGTCGAGAGCCGGTGCGCGATCGTGATGCTGGTGCGGCCCCGGCTGGCGGCGTCGAGCGCGCGCTGCACGGCGCGTTCGGTGTCGTTGTCGAGGGCACTGGTGGCCTCGTCGAGCACGAGGACGCGTGGATCGCGAAGCAGCGTGCGGGCGATGGCGATCCGCTGTTTCTCGCCACCGGAGAAGCGGTGCCCGCGGGCGCCGACCACGGTGTCGTAGCCCTGCGGCAACGAGGCGATCAGGTCATGGACCTGGGCGGCGCGCGCGGCGTCCTCGATCTCCGCGTCGGTGGCGTCGGGGCGGGCGTGGCGGAGGTTCTCGCGCACCGTGGCGTGCCGCAGGTAGGTCTCCTGGGTGACCACGCCGACCAGGCGGGACACCGTCTGCAGGGTGAGGTCGCGCAGGTCCACGCCGTCGACGAGCACCCGCCCGGCCGTGGGGTCCTGCAGCCGGGCGACGAGGGACGCCAGAGTGCTCTTGCCCGAGCCGGTCGCCCCCACCAGGGCGAGGCTGGTGCCGGCGGGCACGGTGAGGTCGACGTCGCGCACCGCGTCACGGTCGGCCCCGGGATAGCGGAAGGCGACGCCGTCGAGGGTCACAGCGCCGGCGGCCGTCGTCGGGTCGACCTCGACGGGTGCCGCGGGGTCGGTGAGCTGCACTGGCAGGTCGAGGTATTCGAAGATCCGGCTGAACAGCGCCATCGAACTGGTGACCTGGACGCCGACGTTGAGCACCCCCATCAGGGGTCGGAAGAGGGCCGCCTGCAAAGCGGTGAAGGCCACCAGCGTGCCGATGGTCATCCCGCCGGACGTGGCCGGCAGACCCGCGGCGAGGTAGATGAGCGCCGGAATGGCGGCGAAGACGATGCTCATCGTGGCCATCCGCCAGCGACCGGCGAGCTGCGAACGCACCTCCAGCTCGAGCAGCCCGGCGGAGGTCTGCTCGAAGTGGCGGCTCTGCGCCGGCCCGGTGCCCAGGGTCTTGCCGAGCAGGGCGCCGCTGACCGACAGGGACTCCTCCACCTGCGCGAGCAACTGGGCCATCGCCCCCTGTCGCTGGGCGGTGACCTCGCGGCGCATCCGGGCGACCTTGCGGGTCACCCAGATCGACGGTGGCAGCACGATGAGCGAGAGCAGGGACAGCCGCGGACTGAGCGCCACCATGGCGATCGCGGTGCCGACGGCCGTGGTGACGTTGGCGGCGACCGAGGTGGCGGCGGTGGTGACGACCGACTGCATGGCCCCGATGTCGCTCGTGAGCCGCGACTGCACCTCGCCGCCGCGGGTCCGGGTGAAGAAGTCGAGCGACTG
>CAYRLV010000019.1:0-3908 GCA_964425155.1 uncultured Ornithinicoccus sp.
GGCACATACTTCATGAACTCCTTGCTGCCGATCATGTCCCGCGCGATCCCGTTGCGCGTCACGTTGTAGAACATCTCGGTGAGGAACTGACCCTTGCCGGGCACGACCGCCGCCTTGCGGGTGGTGGCGATGAACCACCAGGACAGCGCGACCACGGAGATGATCCACAGCAGGATCGGCCGGGTGAAGGCCCACGTGCCGCTGCCGATCAGCGGCTGCCAGAAGTCCGCCGTCGTCGGGGCCTCGAACCCGTCTCCCCCGCCGCTCGACGCGAGCAGGACGCCGGTCGGGGCGAGCATGCTGATGCTCACGAAGTCTCCTCCAGGTTCGACGTTGGACGTGGGGGGTGGGCGACCGGGCCGGACAGGGCCGACGCCCAGAGACAGACGGCACTGCTCTGACACAGACGGCGCACGCGCGCGTGCTCCCGCGAAGTCAGTGGGTACTGTACCGGACCCAGATCAGGTAGAGCGAAAGCGCCATCCCTCCCACCAGACCGACCGGCAGCAGGAAGCCGGTGTGCAGGAAGTGGTCGAGCAACCAACCGATCCCGCCGAACAGCACCGGGCCGGAGATCACCAGGGCGAGCGCGTCGACTTCCTTGGTCGGCTCCATGCCGGGGTAGCCCGCGTCGGGGTCCGGCGGGCCGCTCGACGGCTCCTCCTGTGGGTCCGTGGAGCCCTCGGACCGATCGCCGCTCATCGCGCACTCCTTTGTCCGGTCGCATCAGGGCCCCTCCCCGGCCTGATCACGCCGGTGACCGGCGTGATCGGGCTGCGGCTCGTCATACACCGTCTGCCGCATCCGCAGGTAGGCCCGGGCCTGGAACACCTGCCAGACCAGCGTGACGACCAGGATGGTGATGCCGCAAGCCAGGCCGTCGAGCCAGGTGACGTCGCGCATCGTCAGGATGATGACGCCCATGAAGATGACCTGGCCGAGGTAGACCGCCATCGCGCCGGCGAACACCGAGATGGGGTTGGCGCTGACCAGCTTGGTCATCAGCCACAGGCCGACGCCGAAGAAGACCAGGGCGATGGCGGCGCCGAAGAGCGCGCCCTCCGCGCCGGACGTGCCGCGCAGCACCCAGAAGACGATCACGGTGACGACGGCGCCGACGACGCTCGGCACGAGGGCGCCGCGCAGCATGGCCGCGAAGGGCGATGCCGGCGTCAACCCGGTCCTCTGGTCGTTCACGGTCTGCACTCCCTCGTCGGAGTCGTCGGGCCGCTGATCGGGTGTTCGGATCGGCTGATTCGAACGCTTGTGAAAGTTATCACAAGCGCCCCTGCGGGCGCCACCTGGGCAGCAGCAGGGTCAGGACCAGCGCGGCCACGACGAGCACGGCGATGCCCGCGAGCACGGTCCAGCCGCTGAAGAAGGCGAACGAGACCGCCCCCACCGCGACGATCGCGGACCACAGGTAGAGCAGCAGCACCGCGCGGCGGTGGGTGTGCCCGATGGCGAGCATCCGGTGGTGCAGGTGCAGCGCGTCCGGCTGCCATGGCTTCTGGCCGGCCCGCACCCGGCGGATCACCGCGAGCATCCCGTCCAGCAGCGGCAGGGTGAGGATCGCCAGCGGCAGCACGATCGGCAACAGGTAGGCGGCGGTCGCGGAGGTGACGCCGACGTTCGTGGAGGGGTCGACGGTGCCCGTCATCGAGATCGTGGCCGCGGCGAGCAGCAGGCCGAGCAGCAGGGCGCCGGCGTCGCCCATGAACAGCCGCGCGGGGTGGAAGTTGTGCGGCAGGAAGCCGACACAGCACCCCACGATGGCGGCGGTGATGAACGTGGCGGTGGAGAACACGTTGGGCGGGTCGTAGCTGCGCGACAGCAGGTAGGACCAGGCGAAGAACGCCAGGGCGGAGATGCCGACGATGCCCGCGGCCAGTCCGTCCAGGCCGTCGATGAGGTTCACCGCGTTGGTCGAGATGACGACGATGACGATGGTGAGCGTCACCAGGATGGGCGCGGGCAGCACGGTGACGCCGCCGAGCGGCAGCGACAGCAGCTGGACCCCGCCGAACGCCATGATCCCGGCGGCGATCATCTGGCCGGCGATCTTGGTCAGCCAGTCGAGCTCCCACACGTCGTCGATCGCACCGAGCAGGCAGATGACCGCCGCCCCCGCGAGCACGCCGAGGATCTCGTTGGTCACGAACAGCTGGGACAGGAACGGCAGCCGGCTCGCGACGAGGACGGCGGCGGCGAAGCCGAGCAGCATGCCGACCCCGCCCAGCCGCGGGATCGGCGCGGCGTGCACGTCGCGGGCACGCACGGGGGTGAACGCGCCGAGCCGGATGGCGACCCGACGCACCAGGGGGACCGAGGCATACGTCATGGCGGCCGCCACGACGAAGATCAGCAGGTACTCCCGCACGGATCAACCCCTACCCGGTCAGCACGCGCGCCACCGGCGACGCGACACCGCTCAACCCCGCGGGTATGCCGGGTGGCTGGTGACGAGCTCCGTCACCTGGGCGCGGACCTCCTTGGCGACCGGGTGGTCGGGGTCGCCGTCCGTCTCGGTCACCGCGCGGTGGATCAGCTCGGCGATCGTCACCATGTCCTGCTCGTCCATGCCCTGCGTGGTGACGCACGGGGTGCCGACCCGGATGCCGGAGGCGATGTTGGGCTTCTGCGGGTCGAACGGGATCGCGTTCTTGTTGAGCACGATGCCGGCCGCGTCGGCCCGCAGCTCGGCGTCGGCGCCGGTCACCCCGACTCCCTGCAGGTCGTGCAGCGACAGGTGCGTGTCGGTGCCGCCGGTGATCGGGCGAATCCCCTTCTCTCCCAACGATGTTGCCAGTTGCTTGGCGTTGGTGACCACCTGCTTGGCGTAGGCCTGGTACTCCGGCGTGGAGCACTCCTTGAGGTTGACCGCCTTGGCGGCCACGCAGTGCATCAGCGGCCCGCCCTGCATCATCGGGAACACCGCCTTGTCCAGCGCCTTGGCGTGCTCCTCCTTGCAGACCAGCATCCCGCCGCGGGGGCCACGCAGCACCTTGTGCGTGGTGAAGGTGACGACGTCCGCGTGCGGGACGGGGCTCGGAATCGCTTGGCCCGCAACGAGTCCGATGAAGTGGGCGGCGTCCACCCAGAAGATCGCGCCGACCTCGTCGGCGATCTGGCGGAACGCCTCGAAGTCGATCAACCGCGGGATCGCCGAGCCGCCGGCCACGATCAGCTTGGGCCGGTGCTCACGGGCCAGGTCGCGCACCTGGTCGTAGTCGATGTCCTCGGTCTCCTTGCTCACCCCGTAGTGCACGGCGTTGAACCACTTGCCGCTGAACGACACCTTGGCGCCGTGGGTGAGGTGGCCGCCGTGCGGGAGGGACATGCCCAGGTAGGTGTCACCGGGCTGCAGGAACGCGCCGTAGACCGCCTGGTTGGCGCCGGCACCGGAGTGCGGCTGGACGTTGGCGTGCTCGGCGCCGAAGAGCGCCTTGGCCCGCTCGATCGCGAGGTTCTCGGCCTTGTCCACCTCGGAGCACCCGCCGTAGTAGCGGCGCCCGGGGTACCCCTCCGCATACTTGTTGGAGAGGGTCGAGCCGAGGGCGGTGAGGACGGCGGGACTGGTCTCGTTCTCACTGGCGATCAGCTGCAGTCCGCCGCGCAACCGCTCCAGCTCGGACAGCAGCACGCCCGCGATCTCCGGGTCGTGGTCCTGCAGCTGGCCGAAGTCGGAGCCGTAGAACGTCGTGTCGGTGATCTGGTCGGTGCTCATGCGGGCGCTCCTGGTGTGGCGGTGGGACGTGCTGGTTGGTGCTGGTCGGTGTGGGCCGTCGACGCGAAGCCGCGTGGCTCCCACTCTAGGGCTCGGAGGTCGGCTCGCGGTCGGTCGTGTCGTCAGGGGTCTGCGGGTCGGGGTCCGCGGGCGGAGCCGGGTCGGGGTCGGTCGCCGGGGT
>CAYRLV010000019.1:4008-21608 GCA_964425155.1 uncultured Ornithinicoccus sp.
GACGAAGGGATCGTCGAGGCCGACGTCACCGAGCACCTCGCGCAGCTGGTCGGAGCTGATGGCGCCGGCCCGCAGGACGACCGGCAGCTCCTTGGTGCAGTCGAGGATCGTCGAGGGCGTGCTGCCGTCTGACGGGCCGGCGTCGAGGTAGACGCTCACCGAGGCACCGAGCATGGCGGCCGCCTCGGTGACGTTCCGGGCTGCGGGCTCCCCCGTGGTGTTGGCGCTGGTCACGGCCATCGGACCGACCTCGGCCAGCAGGGTCAGCGCCACGTCGTGCTGCGGCATGCGCACCGCGACGGTGCCGTTGGTGTCACCGAGGTCCCACATCAGCGAGGCCTGGGCCCGCAGCACCAGGGTCAGGCCACCCGGCCAGAACGCCTTGATCAGCTCGCGCGCGTAGGACGGCACGGCCGTGGCAAGACCGTCGACGGTGCGCGGGTTGGGCACGAGCACCGGCGGCGGCATCTCCCGGCCGCGCCCCTTGGCGGCGAGCAGGTCCGCGACCGCCTCGGCGTCGAACGCGTCGGCACCGATGCCGTAGACGGTGTCGGTGGGCAGCACCACGAGCTCGCCCCGGCGGACCGCCTCGGCGGCCTGGGCGACGCCGTCGTCGCGCCCGGCGTCGGTGGTGCAGTCGACGACGGGGCTCATCGGCAGGTCCTGATGGTGTGTGGCACGAGCGAAGTCTCCCATTGCACCAGCCCGCGCCTGTCGCCCGGGCGTGCCACGATCGGGCGCATGTCCACGGAACCCGGGCCGCCTCGCCACGTGCTCACCGACCTGACCCTGCCCGGCCGCGACCTGTGGCGACGGCTGGACGACGTCCCCGATGACGACACCGCACTCCAGCTGGTGCGCTGCGATCTCACCGGCGCCGACCTGCGCCGGATCGACCTCAGCGGCGCCGAGTTCGACGACTGCGCCTGCCCCGATGCCGACCTCACCGGGGCGGTCCTCGTCGACACGACGTGGACCGGTGGCGGCGTCGGAAACGGCCGGTTCGTGGACGCCGAGCTGACCGGCGCGCGGTTCGACGGCGTCGACCTGGCCGAGGCGTCCTTCGGCGGGGCGCTGCTCACGGACGTGGCGTTCACCGGCTGCCGGATGGCCGGCACCCGGTTGGCGGACAGCCGGGGCCTCGGCATCGAGCTGCACCGCTGCAACCTGTATGGCGCGGACCTCACCGGAGTCACGGTGGTGGGCGACGACCTCTCGGGGACCCGTTTCACCGAGGCCGTGCTGCGTGGCGCCGACCTGCGTGGCGCGGTCCTGGATGGCTGCGAGCTGCTGCACGCCGACCTCGCGGGCGCCAACCTGCAGCGGGCCGACCTGCGCGGCGCCGTTCTCGGACCGCTCGACCTCGACGGCCTGCGCGCGCTCAAGGGCGCCTCGATCACCTCGGCCCAGGCGGGGCGCCTGCTCGAGGAGCTCGTCGGCGTCCTCGTCGCCCCGGACTGACCGCAGCCCCTCCCCCCTACTCGTTGCGAATGGTTGTTGGATCACAGGCGATTTTTCCGCCTCACTTCCCACAATCATTCGCAGCGGGGGCGGGGGTCAGGGGCCGCCGAAGCTGCTGCCGACGCCGATGGTGTTGCGGAGCTTGTGCAGCTCCACCATCGCCAGCGCGTCGGCGTCACCGCGTTCGCGGTCCCGCGGGCCGTGCGGCACCTTCTGGCCGCTGGCGAGCCGCCAGATGCGTGAGGTCACGAAGCCGCTGGCGAGGGCGGCCACGTCGATCGACCGACCAGCCGGGTTGTCGCCCGACTCCTCCTCGCCGGACACCAGGGCGAAGGCGACTCCGGACCCCTGGCTCGCGAGCTGACCGAGGTCCCACGCCACGGCCTCCGGCGACGCGTTGCCGGGAGCCTGAGGACGGGAGAGCCGCGCGTCGAGCCGCCTGCGCAGCTCGGCGAGCTGGGCGGGATCCGTGTCGGTCAGGGCCTCGGCGTGCGCCGTGACGATCACGGCGGGTGAGGCCGAGCGCAACGCGTTCCGGTATTCCTTGACGACGGCGTCCGGGTCCACCGCCCGGTGGCTCGCTCCCCCGTCGTCGCGTTCGTCGTCTTCCTCACGATGCCGCAACCGGTCGAAGACACCCATGACCGCCTCCTCGCCCACGTGGTCTGCACTCTACTCGGGAGACGACGCCCCGACCGGGCACGCCGTGCCGACGTCAGGGCACCAGCCCACCTCGTCGATCAGAGGCCGGGCGTCGCCCACCCGTGGCGCCGATCCGCCTCGTCGAGCCGCCGGCCCCAGTCGACGCTGCGACGGCCACCCGCCGACTGCGCGACGTGCTCCTGCCAGGCGGGCGAGGCGACGAACGCGACGGCGAGGCGCGTGACGTCGAGTGGGTGAGCCACCCCGTCCTCGTCCAGCCCGGGGTCGGCCAGGAAATGGGTCACCGCGCTCAAGCCGGTGACGGCGAGCTGGGTGAGGTCCGCGGCCACCGCCTCCGCGGACGAGTCTCCCGCACCGACCGGCCGGGTGAGCCGCCGATCGAGCCGGCGCCTCAGCTCCCGCACTTCGCGCTCCTCGACGGCCGCCAGGGCGGTCGCGTGACCCGCTCGGAGCACGGCGGGTGGGGCCGAGCGCAGGGCGGCGTGGTAGTCGAGCAGAGCCTGGTCCGGGTCCATCGTCGGCGTGAATTCGGACGCGGGCATACGACCTCCCGGGATCTGTCGGTGGCTCCATGACGGGAGCCACCGACAGCAGCCTAGGTCCGACCGGTCACAACGGCGTCTCGATGACCGCACGCTCGAGCGTCCAGATCGTTGACGTAGGGTCAACATCTCGGGGTGCGCGTGACCGAGGAGGCCGTATGGGCGATGCCATGACCACGGAAACCGTCCGGATCACCGGGCACGGACAGGACGAGGTGGAGGCCTACGTCGCCCGGCCCATCGAACCCGCCCGTCGCGGTGGGGTCGTGCTGATCCACCACATGCCCGGATTCGACCGGGCCAGCAAGGAGATGGCGCGCCGGTTCGCCGAGCTCGGCTATGACGCCCTCTGTCCCAACCTCTACTGGCGCGAAGCCCCCGGGGCCGCACCCGACGACGCCGCGGCCACCGCGCGCGCCCAGGGCGGCGTCCCCGACGAACGGCTGGTGGGCGACGTCGCCGGGGCGGCGCGGCACCTGCGCGCGCTGCCGAGCAGCAACGGCCGAGTCGGCGTCATCGGCTACTGCTCGGGCGGGCGGCACGCCGTGCTCGCCGCCTGCCACGTCGACCTCGACGCCGCCGTGGACTGCTACGGCGCCTTCGTGGTCGGCACGCCGCCCGAGGGCTACGCGCTGAAGGTCACCGGTCTCGAGGACCAGCTCCCGCAACTGCGGGCCCCGCTGCTCGGGCTGTTCGGCAACGAGGACTCGCACCCCTCGCCCGAAGACGTGGACCGGCTCGACCAGCTGCTCGACGAGCACGGCAAACCGCACGAGTTCCACCGCTACGACGACGCGGGGCACGCGTTCTTCGCGGTGGACCGGCCCTCATACCGCGTAGCCGCGGCGAACGACGGCTGGGAGCGGGTCGAGGACTTCTTCGGCACCCACCTGTCCGGCGAGGAGGGCTGACCATGTGCACCTACGCGACGGTCAACACGGCCATCGACGGCAGCGCCAAGGGCCCCGGCGGCCGGTGGTTCCACGTCAGCGATGCCACCGTCTACTTCGATCACCCGGTCCACGCGATGGCCGAGCACACGCTCAACATCGACCTCACCGACCCCTCACGCGGTCCTGGCGGCCGGGTCGCGCTGGAACTGACCGCGGCCTCCGCCCGCGAGCTCGTCGACGCGATCAACGCCGCCCTCGCCAGCGCCCCGGCCGAGATGACCCGCTGAACTCTCCCCTCGTCTCCTCCCCTCCCCTCCTCTCCCCTCTCCCGGCCGGACACCGCTCTGGGTGGGTCGGCAAGTATTCGCTTGCCGAGCATCGGCGCAGGCACGTAGCCTCACCGCAGCAAGTGAGCACTTGCTGCGGCGCCGGGCCGACACACCCTTCCCGGATCGGAGGACCAGCCGTGCCACCACCCGACCTGATCGATCAGCACCTGCGCCGATGCGTCGAGCTGGCCACCGAGGCGCTCGAAGCCGGCGACGGACCGTTCGGCTCCCTGCTGACGGACGCGGCCGGGCAGGTGCTCGCCGAAGCACGCAACCGCGAGCAGAGCGACCTCGATCCGACCGCGCACCCCGAGTTCGAGCTCTCCCGGTGGGCAGCCGCCCACCTGACGCCGGACGACCGGGCGGAGGCCACCGTCTACACCTCGGGGGAGCACTGCCCCATGTGCGCCGCAGCCCACGGTTGGGTGGGACTCGGCAGGATCGTGTACGCCGCGTCGGCCGCGCAGCTCGCGGCCTGGCGTGCCACCTGGGGCCTCGCGGTGGCGCCGGTCGCCGTGCTGCCGGTGACCGAGGTGGCGCCTGCCGTCACCGCGATCGGGCCCATCCCGCCGTTCGATGAGGAGATGCGGGTCCTGCACGAGCGTGCGGCCGCCCGCTGATGAGCGGTCCCGCCGCCTGACGGGCTCGACAAGGAGCATGACCGTGACCGAGACCAGACTCGGGCGATCCGGGCTGGGCGTGGGCTTCGGCCGGGTCTGGTTCGCCACCGGCGCCACGGCGGTCGGCGCCCAGATGGCCCAGCTCGCGCTGCCACTACTGGCAGTGCTGTCCCTGCATGCCTCGTCAGGCGCGGTCGGGCTCCTCGGCGCCGCACAGTGGATCCCCTTCCTCATCGTGGCCCTGCCCTTGGGTGTGCTCGTCGACCGGCGCCGACGCAAGCCGTTGCTGGTGACGGCGGAGGTGCTGCGCGGAATCGCCACGGGGGCGATCATCCTGTTCGGCGCCATCGACCTGCTGACACTGCCGACGCTGATCCTGCTGGCAATGGTGACCGGCTGCGGCACGGTCCTCTTCGAGATCGCCTACCACTCCTTCCTCCCCTCGCTGGTGCCCCGTGACCGTCTGGATGCCGCCAACAGCCGCCTGCAGGCGACCCAGGCGACCGCCGTGGTGGCCGGTCCGGGTCTCGGCGGGCTGCTCGTCCAGGCGCTCGGGGCCCTGCCGACGCTCGGGGTGACCGCCGCGGGCTCGCTGCTGTCCGCGCTGTCCCTGTCGCGCGTGTGGGAGCCCTTCGCGCCGCCCGCTCACCCGCGAGAGGTCTCGGCCCGCGGCGAGCTCGGCGAGGGGGTGAGGTTCCTGCGCAACGACCGGGTGCTCGCCGGCCTGCTCGGCTACTCGGCCATCTCCAACCTGTTCGTGCAGTGGGTGATGCTGCTCTTCCTGCTCGACGCGGTCCGTCGGCTGCAGCTCGCGTCGGGTCAGGTCGGCTTGGTGCTGGCGATCGGCGCGCTGGGGACCCTGCTCGGTGCGGCCGCCAGTCCGGTGGTGGCGAGCCGGATCCGCCCCCTGCGCCTGATCCTGCTCACGGCGGTGATCGACCCGATCGCCCTGTTGGCGTTGCCAGTGGCCGATCCGGGATGGGGCGTCGGACTCCTGGTAGCGGCGCTCGGAGCCGCCTTCGGGGTCAACGGATTTGCCGCCGGGTTGGACACCGTCGTCATCGCCACCATCCGACAGCGGCGCATCCCCGACGACCTGCGGGGAAAGGTCAACGCGGCCGGGCTGATGGTGGCGTACGGAAGCGTCGCACTGGGCGCGGCGCTCGGAGGCTGGGCGGGCAATCTGCTCGGTGTCCGATTCGGGCTGGCGCTCGGTTGTGTCGGCGGGCTGGCCACCACCGTCTGGGTGCTGGCCTGGGCGGTCCGCATCACCCGCCACGGCGATCGCCTGGAGGAGGTCAGACCGACTGCCCACCGTCGACGATGAGATCGGCGCCCACCGTGGAAGCTGCCTGGGGCGAGATCAGGTATCGCACCGCGGTCACGATCTCGCTGAGGGCGACGACCCGACCCAGCGGGTGCGACTCCACCATCCGCGCATCGCGCGCAGCCCGGTCCTCGCCGGGTCGGATCGACATCGGCGTGTCCGAGGCTCCCGGGCTGAGCAGCGTGACCCGGATCCCCTGCCGAGCGAGCTCGATCGCCGCCGTGCGCGAGAGGGTCGTGAGCGCGGCCTTGCTTGCCGCATACGCCCCCATACCTGCCCTGACGCCATGGGAACCGATGGTGGAGGAGACGTTGACGATCACCCCGCCGCTCTCGCGCATGAGGGGGACTTCGTGGATCATCGCGCGATGGATGCCGGCGACGTTCACCGCAAGAACCTCCCACAGGTCACCGGGATCCGCGTCGGCGACCGGGACGAGCCGGCCGACGATCCCGACGGCGTTGACCGCGACGTCGATGCGTCCGTACCGGCCCCGGATCGCCGCGAAGGCTTCCTCCATCGCCGTCCCGTCGGTGACGTCGGCGTCGAGCCGCAACGCCTCGCGGCCCGCCGACGCGACGGGGACGGCACTGGCCGTGCGGCTGACGACGGCCACCTCGGCACCGTCCTCGAGCAGCCCCTCCGCCACGGCCCGCCCGAGCCCCGAGCTGCCCCCCACGACCACGGCGGACACCCCGGGCATCACGCGCCCCGTGCCGGGATCGGGCTGGCCGAGGACAGCAGCTCGGCGAGATCCAGCAGGTCGTCGGCCACGTATGTCGGCTCCGCGAGCGCCGAGAACGGACGGCGGCCGTCGCGGGCGACGAACGCCGTGTCCAGTCCCGCCGCGGCGGCGCCCGCGACGTCCCAGTCGTGGGCGGCGACCAAGACCGCGCGCTCGACGTTCTCGCGCTCCAGAACCATCCGGTACGGCTCGGGCGCCGGCTTGTGCCGCCGCACCTCGTCGGCCGAGTAGATCGCGTCGACCAGCTCCGACAGGCCGCTGCACGCCAGCTGCGCCTCCGCCACGTCGAGGACGGAGTTCGTCAGCGTCACGATCCGGTGGCCGCCATCGCGCAGCCTCCGCAGCGCGGGGATGACGTCGGCGTGCGCGGGCAGCGACCTCATGCCCTCGCCGAGGCGATCGAGGTGGGCGTCGGAGACGTCGCGCCCGTGCTCGGCTGCGAGGTCGCGCAGTGCGGCACCGGCGAGCGCGCCGAACGCGAGGTAGCCACCGGCGGCGGTGATCGCGAACGAACTGCGCAGCATCCGGTCGAACCAGGCCTGCCGCGCATCGGGCAGACCGACGACCTCGGCGATCACCGGGTCGAGCGCGCCGACGTCGAGGAGGGTCTCGTTCACGTCCAGGACGAGAAGCATGAAGGGCTCCTTGGGTACGATGAGATTCGTACCACCGAAGGTACGACATTCGCCGTACCTCAGCCAAGGAGTTTTCGCGTGGAGTTCGCCGTCCCTGACCTGACCGAGGTGGACCTCGACCGGGTGCTCAAGTCGCTCGCCGATCCGCATCGCCGACGGGTCGTGCTCGAACTGCTCGCCGGTGAGCCGGACGCGGAGCGGGCGTGCACGTCGTTCGAGCTTCCGGTCAGCAAGTCGACACGGACCTACCACTGGCGGGTGCTGCGTGAAGCGGGCCTGATCCGCCAGCGTGACGCAGGCAACGGCACCTTCGTCCGGCTGCGCCGAGACGAGTTCGACGCCCGGTTCCCCGGGCTCCTCCAGACCATCTCCCACCTGGGAGCCTGACCGACCGAGGCGGCAAGTAATGACTTGCCCCGGCGGCCCGATCTCGTAGGATCAGCACGTCGACAGAAGGGTGGCTAGGGTTCCGCCGCGAATTCGTGGGCCTGGTTCGAGCGCCACAGAAGGCCGGGACTCCCGGCTCGCACCTCATGGGATAGAAGCCTCGAGTGGAGACGTCGGCACGTTCACCGTGCCGATCTCTCGCGAGGCTCCTCATGATCCGTCCGCTCCCCCTCGCCCGCCGGTCGCCCGCCGGGGCGGCCCTGGTGGTCACGTTCCTGTGGGCCACCTCCTCCGTCCTGATCAAGGTCGGCTTCGAGGCGATCGCCCCCCTCACCTTCGCGGGGCTCCGCTACACGATTGCCGGCGGCGTCCTGCTCGGTGTCCTGCTGGCCTCGCCGCAACGATCACGGCTGCTCGCGTTGCCCCCGAGGTCGTGGGCCCTGCTCACGTCTCTCGGTGTGGTGACGTACGCCGTGACCCAGGGCGCGCAGTTCGTCGGCCTGTCGTTGCTCCCCGCGGCGACCCTGAGTCTGTTCCTGTCGCTCACCCCGTTGCTGGTGCTCGTGGTGGATCGACTCTTCCTCGGCGACGTGGGCGATCATCGCCAGGCGTACGGGGTGGTGGTCGCGCTCGGCGGTGTGGCTCTGTATCTGCTTCCGGGCGCTGGTCCCACGAACGCCGTCGGCCTCACCATCGGGCTGGTGGCCCTCTCCGCCAATGCCGCGGCCACACTCCTGGGCAGACTGGCCAATCGCGGCGGAGCGTTGTCGGCACTGGTCGTCACCGGGCCGTCGATGGTGGTCGGCGGCGCACTGCTCCTGCTCGTGGGCGTTGTCCTGGAGCCGGCACCGACGGTGACCCTCCGTTCCGTGTTGATCATCCTGTGGCTCGCCCTCGTCAACGGTGCCTTCGCCTTCACGCTGTGGAACGCCGTGTTGCGCTACCTGAGTGCCACCCAGGCCAGCACGATCAACAACACCGTGCTCGCCCAGGTCGCCCTGCTGGCGTGGATCTTCCTCGGCGAGAAGCCGACCGGCACCGAGTGGATCGCGATCGGCCTGACGATGCTGGGCGCCTGGTTGGTCCAGCGGTCGGGCAGCACGCGAGCGGTCGCGGTGTCACGTGGTCAGGGTCGACCCCGGGCCGGGACGGGTCCGGTCAGCCGTGGTGGGTCCGGCGGTTGCGAGCCGTGAGGTGGGTCGCTCCCTCGGCTGCGACGAGGCCGAGGACGATGAGCACCGCGGAGGCGGGGCCGAGCCAGTGGGCTCCCAGCGCAGTGATTCCGAGCGCACCGCTCACACCGGAGATCGCGACAGCGAGGTAGATGGCGGCGGCGTTCAGGGCGAGCGCGAACGGCGCCGAGGCGCCGGCCACCGAGACGAGACGGTGCTGTTGCGGGACGAGGAACCCCCAGCCGCACACCCCCCACACGGCCAGCGCCACGACCGCGCCGAGGAGGGTAGCGCCGGACCACGGCAGGAGGACGAAGTCGGCACCGAGCAGCACGAGTCCCGCGATGATCGCGGCGCGGGTGCCGAACCGGTCCGAGGCCGCACCGCCGACCAGGTTGCCGACCGTGGCAGCGACGCCCCACACCACGAGCAGTCCCGCCAGGACGGACGCGCTCCCGCCGGTGGCTCGATCCATGCCCTCGGCGATGTAGGTGTAGACGGTGAAGGTCCCGGTGAGGACCAGGAGGGTCGCAGCCAGCGTGAGGGCGATGCGCGGATCGCGCGCCGGGGCGAGGCGAGTCCGGAGTCCCACCGCCGGTGGCGCCGGCACGCGGGGCAGCGAGCCACGGATGGTGCCACCGGCGATCACTGCCGTGACGGCGACGAACCACAGCGTCGCCCGCCAGCCGTACGCACCGCCGACCAGGGTTCCGAGCGGGGCCCCGAGCGCCGTCGCCGCGCTGAGGCCGGCCATCACCAGGGCCAGGGACCTGCCGCGTTGGCCCTCGGGCGCGAGCGCGGCAGCGGTCGCGCTCGCCGTGGGGGTGTAGGCCGCGGCGCCGATTCCGGCGACGATGCGGGTCGCCACCGCGACCCCGAAGCTCGGCGCCAGCGCGGTCGCGACGTTGCCGAGCGTGAGCACCGCAAGGCCGGCGAGCAGAAGGGTTCGGCGATCCCGGCGCGCCGCCAGCACCGCGATCACGGGCGACAGCGTGGCGTAGCTCAGCGCGAACACCGTGACCAGTTGACCAGCGGCCCCGATGCCCACCCCGAGGTCAGTGGAGACGAGCGGCAGGATCCCGGCGATCACGAATCCGTCGGTGCCGACGGCGAACGAGCCGACGGCCAGGGGCAGGGCGGCTCTCCCAGGAGAGGTGCGGCGTGCGACGCCAATTGTTTGATACATGTCCAACAGTCTGGCGCTGCGTCGTCCGGCGTGACAAAGTCTTTGTTTGAAGACGGTCCGACTTTCGGAGGGGTGCTGTGGCGACGTACCTACCCCAGCCCAAGACCGCCGCGATCGAGCTGCGCGACGTGCTGCGCGCCCTCGGCGACGACGTGCGGCTCCAGATCGTCACCGTGCTGGCCGACGGCGAATACCACTCCTGCCGGGTGGAGGAGTTCGGCATCGACCTGCACAAGTCGACCTTGTCGCACCACTTCAAGGTGCTCAGGGAGTCCGGGGTGACCATGACGGAGCAGGTGGGTCGGAGCCACCGGGTCCGGCTGCGCACCGACGACCTCGAGGCCCGCTTTCCCGGCTTGCTGGGATCAGTGGCGGCCGCGCTACGCCGAGAGTGAGATTCGACCCGGGACGCTGCCGTCGGGGTCGGGCGGAACGGTGGCCAGTGCGCTCGCGTGCAGGTCCTGCGCGCGCACCAGCAGCAGGGCGACGAGGCCGGCGACGACACCGAGCGCCGCGCAGACCGTCATCGCCTCGTGGAACGCGGACAGGTAGGCCTCCTGGGCTGCGCCGAGCACCTGCGTGCGTAGCGGGCCGGCCGCCCGGGCGACCGCGTCGATTCCGCCGGCGCTGATCCCGCCGGCTGCCTGATCGACGGCCTGTCGCCCCAGCTGGGCGCCGATGGCCGAGTCGCCGAAGTGCGTGGTCACCCGGTGCTCGAAGAGGGCGCCGATGCCGGCGATGCCCAGCGCGGTACCGACCTGCTGGAAGGTCTCGTTGATCCCGGAGGCGACGCCGGCGCGCGCGGGCTCGGCGACTCCGATGGCCAAGGCGGCGCGAACGGGATTGTAGAGCCCCATCCCGATCCCGCTGACGATCATGCAGGGCAGCAGCACGGTCCACGCGGAGTCGGCGTGGGCGAGGTTGAGGAACGCCAGTCCGACGCCCATGGTGGCACTCGCGCCCCCGAACAGGACGCGGAACGGCACCTTGCCGATCAGCGAGCCGCCGAGCGCGCCGGCGAGGAACATGGCGCAGGTCAGGGGCAGGAACCTGAGGCCGGCCCCCCAGGCATCGACGTGCAGCACGTTCTCGAGGTAGCTGGTCTCGAAGAAGACCGACGGGAGGGCGGCGGCGCTCCCGATCAGCGCCGCGAGCGAAATCCCGACGAAGGTCCGGTTGCCGAAGAAACCCAAGTCGATCATCGCCCGCTCGCCGAGCCGTCGCTCGACCCCCAGGAACGCCAGCAGGAACGCGGCGCTCAACAGGCACAACGTGATCGTGGTGGTGCTGGTCCAGCCGTCCTCCGGAGCCCGGATGATCGCGAAGACCAGGGCGGCAAGGGAGAGACTGAAGGTGACCAGCCCACCCCAGTCGGCAGGGTGCGCGCGGCGGTCGTACGACTCGCGGACGCGGAAGCGTCCGACGAGCAGGGCGAACAGGCCGACCGGGACGTTGAGGAAGAAGATCCAGCGCCAGGAGAGCCCGCCCGTCAGCGACCCGCCGATCAGGGGGCCGGTGGCGACCGCGAGTCCGGCGGCAGCACCGAAGGCGGTGAAGGCCGTGGCCCGCTCCTTGCCGTGGAACTCGTGGCCGAGGAGGGCCGGCCCCACCGCGAACATCACCGCGGCGCCGACGCCCTGCACGGCGCGGAACAGACTGAGGCTCTCCGCGGATCCGGCGAAGCCGCAAGCCAGCGAGGCCAGCGTGAAGAGGCCGAACCCGCTCAGAAAGATCCGCTTGCGGCCCAGCCGGTCGGCCAGCGACCCGGAGGCGACCAGGAAGACCGCCAGGGTCAAGGCGTACGCGTCGAAGACCCACTGCAGGTCGGCGAAGCTGCTGCCCAGGGAATCGTGGATCTCGGGGAGGGCGATGGCCACCACGCTGAGGTCCAACATCAGCATGAAGGTGCCGACCGCGACCACCACCAACGTCCACCACCGCGCCGGGTTCTCGCGTGACATTCGGAATCTCCAATCATCGACAATTCGATGATCGAAGTTAGAAGCATTGGGCGATGAGGTCAACGGGATTGTCTGCAGGCGGCGCAGCCACGAGGACCCTCGTCGACCTGGCCCCCAAGCCGAGCGAGGCGGCCCCGGACGTCAGTCAGCGCACACGGAGGCGGGCCACCGGCCCGCCATGAGCTTGCCGAGCAGTCCCCGCAGCGTGGCGCGCTCCGTCGGACTCAGGGCAGCGAAGAAGCTCGCCTCGAGCTCCGTGGCCACGCGGTCGGTCGCCACCAGCGCCTCGCGACCGGCCTCCGTGAGGTCCAGCACGTAACGCCGCCGGTCGCTCGGGTTGCGCCGGCGTTCGACGTAGTGGCGGTCCTCGAGGTCGTCGATGACCGCCACGACGGTCGTCGGGTCGAGGTTGAGCAGCCGACTCAGGTCCTGCTGGGACAGATCCGGCGCACCGGCCAGGGAGGCGAGCACGAAGAAGTCACGCGTCTTCATGCCGGCGGCCGCCAGGCCGACCTCGGCCTCCTCGGCCATCATGAGTGCCGCCTTGTGCAGCAGGTAGCCCGGACGCTCGGCGAGAGCGAAGTCCTTGCGCGGCGTGCCACGAGCAGGTCCCCCGGTGGCCTTGGTCTGACGTGCCATCGATGACCCCTTCTCGGACCGTTGGGCAATCAATCATCGAACATACAACGTCATGAGGGGCAGGCTGGTGCCCCGGCGCCGTCAGTCGGACCGCGTCCACGACCACCACCGGGCTCGTATGGCGAGTGCACGCCTCATCCGTCCCCCGCGGCGACCACGAGCGGCCTTCGGAGCGGAGTCGAGCGCCTCGAGTGGGCATGCCGAGGCTGGCAAGTATTCACTTGCTCGACCCGCCGGTCGCGCCTAGCGTGCTGGGTAGGCAAGTACCTACTTCCTTGGAGCGGAGACGATGAAGGTTCTTCTGGCTGGCGCCACCGGTGCCATCGGGCGGCCGTTGGTGCGGGCGCTGCGTGAGGTCGGGCACGAGGTGGTCGGACTGACCCGGGACAGCGGCAGGGCGCGCGTCCTGCGCGACGCGGGCGCGGAGCCCGTCCTCGGCGACGCGCTCGACGGCGACGCGTTGCGGCACGCCACGCAGGGGCTCCACGTCGACGCCGTGATCCACCAGATGACCGCCCTGAGCAAGCCCCCGGCGCGGCACAGCGGGATGGCAGCGACCAACCGGCTGCGCACCGTCGGCACCCGGAACCTGCTCGACGTCGCCCGGAGGGCCGGAGCCACGCGGTTCGTCACCCAGAGCATCGTGTTCGGCTACGGTTACCGCGATCACGGGGCTGTCGAGCTGACCGAGGAGAGTCGTTTCGGCGAGCTCCGAGGCGGTCCGACCGACGTCCATGTGGACGCCATGCGGCAGAACGAGGAGCTCGTGACCACGGAGGATTCCCTGGCCGGGATCGCCCTGAGGTACGGGCTGTTCTACGGCGGTGACGTCGCTTCGATGCGGGCGCTGCTGTCTGCGCGCAAGATCCCGGTGCCGCGGTCGGGTGAGCGTCGGCAGGCGTGGATCCACCTCGAGGACGCCGTCTCGGCCACGGTGGCGGCCCTGGAGCACGGTCGTCCCCGGACGGTGTACAACGTGGTGGACGACGAACCGGTCTCCTGGCGCGATCTCTTCACGGGGACCGCCCAGGCGTTGGGGGCACCGGCTCCTCGACAGTTGCCCGACTGGTTGATCCGCAGCGCGGCACCGTACGTGGGCGCGATGCTGTCGACCTCGATGCGGGTGTCCAACGCGCGGGCGCGGGACCAGCTGGGCTGGGCGCCCACGTACTCCACCTATCGCGACGGGCTGCACGCCCTTCAGGTGCCGTGACCGCTTCGGAGGACCCGGGAGTCCGCAGGTCCGCCCCGAGCGGGGCCATCCAGACCTTTGACGCCCGCGCAGCCGACGCCGACCTGGACCATCTGCGCACGCGCCTGGCGGCGGCCCGTCTGCCGGAAGCCGAGACGGTCCCGCACGCGGCGCGCGGACCCCAGCGATGGGATCAGGGCGTTCCGCTCGCCGTGCTCCTCGAGGTCGTGGACTACTGGCGCACCGGCTACGACTGGCGCGCGTTCGAGGAGCGCCTCCGGCAGATCGGCCAGTTCCGCACCACCATCGACGGGCTGGGGATCCACTTCCTGCACCGCCGGTCGGCCCGGCCGGATGCCACCCCTCTGGTCATGACGCACGGCTGGCCGGGCAGCATCGCCGAGTTCGTCGACGTCGTGGACGAGCTGGCCGACCCGGAGGATGCCGACGCCCCCGCGTTCCATGTCGTGGCGCCCTCGTTGCCCGGATTCGGCTACAGCGACAAGCCGGCCACCACCGGGTGGGGAGTCGAGAAGATCGCCACCACCTGGGTGGAGCTGATGGAGCGACTCGGCTACCGCCGGTTCGCGGCCCACGGCGGGGATTGGGGTGGCGTCGTCACTGCGGTCCTCGCCGGACGGTTCCCCGACCATGTCCTCGGCATCCACACGACGTTGGCGCAGGCACCACCCGGGTTGACGACCGAGGGGCTCACGCCGGTCGAGCGCGAGTGGGCCGAGGAGACGCACGACTTCTGGCAGCGCCGCGCGGCCTACGCGAAGCAGCAGGCGGCCCGCCCGCAGACCATCGGCTACTCCCTCGTCGACTCACCGGTCGGGCTGCTCGCCTGGATTCTCGACAAGTTCGCCGAGTGGTCGGACACCGAGGACAGCCCGTTCGAGCGGATCCCCCGGGACAGGATCCTGGACGACGTCACCCTCTACTGGCTCACCCGGACCGGCGCCTCGGCGGCCCGGATCTACCACGAGAGCCACGGCGGCGTGAACTCGGTCGACCCCGCGCTCCGGGTCGACGTGCCCGCCGCCATCACGATGTACCCGCGCGACATCGAGAAGTGTCCGCGGCCCTGGGCGCAGGAGCGATACCGACGGATCGTCCGGTGGCGAGAGGCGGAGGCAGGCGGGCACTTCCCGTCGCTGGAGGTTCCCGAGTCCTTCGTCACGGACGTGCGCGCCGGACTTGCGGCGGTGCTGGACGCCCGACGCTGAACGCGGCTCGGCTCCGAGCAACGGTGGAGAACCGTTCACCCACCTGACGACGAGGCCCGGCGGGCGGTGACCACTCGTGGCCGCCCGGCCAGGTCGGCGTGGTCCTCGACGTCGGCCCAGAGCCCGGCCGCGGCCAGCGCCGCCGGCAGCGTCTCCCCCTGCACGTCGGCGTGCTCCATCACCAGCAGCCCGCCGACCCCCAGCAGGACCGCGGCGCGGGCCGCCACCGCGAGCGGGGTCGCCAGTCCGTCGGCGCTGCCGCCGTAGAGCGCCACCCGCGGATCGTGGTCGCGCACCTCGGGATCCAGCGGCACGGCTCCCTCCGGGATGTATGGGGGGTTGCTCACCACCACGTCGACGCTCCCCTCGAGCTCCGGGAACGCCTCGGTCGCGTCACCGAGCCGAAGATCGACGTCGAGCGCCAGGTGGTCGCGGTTGCGAACGGCCCAGGCGAAGGCGAGCTCCGACAGCTCCACGGCGTGGACGTCGGCCCCCGGACACTCGTCCTTGACGGCGAGCGCGATGGCTCCCGAGCCGGTGCCGAGGTCGACCACCACCGGGGCAGGGTCGCCGGCTGTCCGCTGCTGGAGCTCGGCGAGCGCCAGCCCGGCCGTCAGCTCGGTCTCCGGGCGGGGCACGAACACCCCCGGCCCGACGGCCAGCTCGAGGCCGCGGAACGCCGCGGTCCCGGTGAGGTGCTGCAGCGGGACGCGCCGGGCACGCTCGGCGACCAGCTCCTCATACCGGGCGGTGTCGGTGGCCTGCTGCCCGAGCACCATCTGTCGGCGCACCTCACCGGTGGCGAGACCGAAGGCGTGCGCGGCGAGGAGCACGGCGTCCGGCTCCGGGGTCGGGACGCCGGCGTCCCGCAGCCGGGCGGTCGCGGCACGGACGGCGTCACGCAGCGTGGTCGGGTCCGCCCCGGGCCCGCCGGTCACCGACTCACTCCGCGCCGTCGGCGAGGGCGGCCATCCGAGCGGCCTCGTCGGCGTCCACCGCGGACTGCACGACCGGGTCGAGCTCGCCGTCGAGGACGGCGTCCAGGTTGTGCGCCTTGTAGCCGGTGCGGTGGTCGGCGATCCGGTTCTCCGGGAAGTTGTAGGTGCGGATCCGCTCGGACCGGTCGACCGTGCGCACCTGGGAGCGGCGGGCCGCGGACGCCTCGGCGTCGGCCTGTTCCTGCGCCAGCTGGTGCAGCCGGGCGCGCAGCACGCGCAACGCCGACTCCTTGTTCTGCAGCTGGGACTTCTCGTTCTGGCAGGACACCACCAGCCCGGTCGGCAGGTGGGTGATGCGCACCGCCGAGTCGGTCGTGTTGACGCTCTGCCCGCCGGGGCCGGACGAGCGGTACACGTCGATCTTGAGGTCGTTCGGGCCGATCTCGACCTCGGCCGGGTCCTCGACCTCCGGCATGACCAGCACCCCGGCGGCGGAGGTGTGGATGCGGCCCTGGCTCTCGGTGACCGGGACGCGCTGCACCCGGTGCACGCCGCCCTCGTACTTGAGCCGGGCCCAGGGCGCCTCGCCCGGGCCGGGGGTGCCCTTGGCCTTGATCGCCACCCGGGCGTCCTTGTAGCCGCCGAGGTCGGACTCGGTGGAGTCGAGCAGCTCGGTGCGCCAGCCGCGGTGCTCGGCGTAGCGCAGGTACATCCGCATCAGGTCGCCGGCGAACAGCGCCGACTCCTCGCCGCCCTCCCCGGCCTTGACCTCGAGGATGACGTCGCGGTCGTCGTCCTCGTCGCGGGGCAGCAACAGCCGGCGCAGGGTGTCCTCGGCCTCGGCCAGGGTCGCCTCGAGCGCCGGGAGCTCCTCGGCGAACGCCGGGTCCTCGGCGGCGAGTTCGCGCGCCGCGGCCACGTCGTCGGTGGCCGCGCGCCACGCGTGGTAGGCGGCGACGGTCGGCGCCAGCCCCGCATACCGCTTGTTGAGGCGGCGCACCTGGTCGGGGTCGGCGAGCACCTCCGGGTCGGCCAGCTGCTGCTCCAGGGCGGCGTGCTCCTCCACCAGGGCGGCGGCGGACTCCAGCATGACGGGACCTCGATCCGGTTGGCGCGTGTGCGCTTCCTCGACAAACGACGACGCCGGCCCCACGACCCGAAGGTCGGGGACCGGCGTGCGGGAAAGCTACTTGGCGGCGGCGTCGGCCTTCTTGCCGTAGCGCGCCTGGAACCGGGCAACCCGGCCACCGGTGTCGAGGATCTTCTGCTTGCCCGTGTAGAACGGGTGGCACTGCGAGCAGATGTCCGCGTTGATCTTGCCGCTGGGCTCGGTGCTGCGGGTCGTGAACGTGTTGCCACAGGTGCAGGTCACCGTGGTCTCCACGTAGGCGGGGTGCAGGTCCTTCTTCAACATGTGCTCCTTGATCGGGGTCCACCGGGTCGACCACGCGTCGTGCGGTCGTGAACCGGCGGCAACTGACACAGTGTGCCAAGAGTTGGCACCGTTGTCGAAACGGTGCCGGTCACCTCGGCATTCCCTCGGACGCGGCTCAGTTGTCGTCCAGGTGGATCGACGAGGTCTGCTGCACCTGCATCAGGAACTCGACGTTGTTCTTCGTCTTCTTCAGCCGGTCGATGAGCAGCTCGAGACCCTGCTGCTGGTCGAGCGCGGCGAGCACCC
>CAYRLV010000020.1:0-3987 GCA_964425155.1 uncultured Ornithinicoccus sp.
GCCATACCGGCGTGTCGTGCGGCGTGTCGCGGAGTAACGCCAGCGTGGGTTGCCGGGGATGGCAGCGCTACTCTTCTCGAATGCTAGTAAGGTAGCGGTCGTGACCGAGACCACCGCGCCCGCCGCCGGCTACCGCGCGCTGCTCACCCGGCCGTATGCGGCGCTGGTCGCCGGTGCGCTGCTGCTCGAGCTGGCCGCGGCGCTGGGTGTCTACGTCGTGCAGGTGGTCACGCCGCAGGTGGTGGCGGATCTCGAGGCCACGCAGACCTATCCGCTGATCCTGTCCGGGTCGGCGGTCGGCCTGTTCCTGGCGCTGCCGCTCGCCCGTCCGGCGATGCGCCGGCTCGGCCCGGCACCCGTCCTCGGCTTCGCGCTCGGCATCGAGGTCGTCGGCTCGCTGCTGACGGCCGGGGCGCCGGACGCCCTCGTGTTCGCGGCCGGTCGGCTGGCCACGGCGTTCGGTGGTGGCCTGCTGGGGGTCTTCGGCGTCAGCGCCGCCATCGAGCACCTCCCGACCGCGCTGCGGGCTCGGCTGATCGCGCTGATCTCCTCGATGTGGATCCTGCCCGGGCTCGTCGGCCCGGCGGCCGTGCTGGCCCTGGACCACGCCGTCGGGTGGCGCTGGACGCTGCTCGCGCCGGTGCCGGTGGCGCTGGTCGCCCGCGTGCTCGTCGGCCCGGCGGCGCTGCGGGTGCGCCCCACCGGCGGAGACCCCTTCCGCGCCACCGTCCTGCTGTTGCCGGCGGGCCTGGCCGTGTTCGTCTTCGGCGCCGGTATGGCGTGGGGTTACCTCGGTCTGCCGCTCGCCCTGGTCGGGGGCTGGGCCGCGTTGCCACGCGGGACCTTTCGGGCAGCGCCGGGGGTGACGGGACACCTGGCCGTCCTGGGCATGGTGTCGATCGGCTTCTTCGGCCTCGACGGGGTGTTCACCACGGTCGCGACTCGTGCGGCCGGTGTCAGCCTGAACTGGGCGGCGGTCGCGCTCGGACTCGCCGCGTTCGCCTGGAGCATGCTGTCCCTCGTCCAGCCGCGTCTCGCCGGGCGGGACGGGGCTCGTGCCGGCCGGTGGATCCGGATCGGGTTGGGGCTGCAGCTGATCGCGCTCGCGGTGGTCGCCGGGGTGACCAGCGCGGACGTGGCGACCGGCCCCGCATACCTGCTCTGTTGGGTGGTTGGTGGCGCGGGGATGGGGCTGCTCTATCCGGCCGTCTACCTCGGAGCCACCACCAGGCAGGACGACCGGCCCGAGCTCGACTCCGCGGTGCTGGCCTCGGCCGTGATCCTGACCGAGGCGTTCGGCGCCCAACTCGGCACCGCACTCGGCGGCGGGGTCGTGCAGGCTGCCCAGCTGCTGGAGTTCAGCGAGGCGGACGGGCTCCGCGCCGCGACCGTCGGTTTCGCGGTCGTCGCCGGGCTGACGTTCCTGCTCGGTCGGCGGGTGACCCGCTGACGTCGGGCCGAGTCAACCGGTAGGCGCCGACCCAGTGCCCCGCCTCGAGAGATCGTGGCAGGGCGTGTTCGTCCAGGCCGACCCGTCGGCACCAGCGTCGCGCCGACTGCGTGGAGAGACCCCCGGCCATGGACAGCACCTGCGGCAGCGTCCGGCCGCGCCCGGAGAAGACGCGTCTCACGAAGGCCCGGTAGTCCGGTTGCTCGCTGTCGTCGAGCAGCGGCTCGGCGCGGCGCTCGACCAGGAGCAGGCCCGCGTCGACGGACGGCCGCGGGTGAAACGCCCGCGCCGGGATGCGTTGTCGCAGAGTGAAATCGAACCACGGCCACCATTCCGCCGTGAGCTGGGTCGTGCCACCCACCGCGGCACGTTTGCGCGCCACCTCCCACTGGGTGACGAGGATCGCCCGGTCCCAGCCGGGCAGCGAGAGCAACCGGCGCAGGGCGGGCGTGGTGAGGTGGAAGGGCAGGTTGGCCACGAGCGTCCAGCCACCACGCGGCGGGGCATGGCGCAGGAGGTCACCCTCGACGACGCGCACGTGCCGGGGCGTGGCCGAGCGCAGCTGCCGCACCCGGCGCGGATCGAGCTCGACGACCTCCATCGGCCGGCCGAGCCGCGACAGGGGGATCGTCAGCGCGCCGGCCCCACCGGCCCACTCGACGATCGGGCCCGGGCCGTCCTCGGCGAGCTCGACGATCGACCTCACGACCCGGCGGTCGCGCAGGAAGTTCTGTCCCAGCTCGTGCCGGCCGGGCCAACGTGGGGTGGACATGCTGCTGCTCCGTTCTCGAGGGGGAGCCGGGCAGCAGAACGCGCCGCCCGGCGGGGCCGGGAACGGCGCAGATGCGTCTGGTCAGGAAGGGGGATCCGCGCCGTTCAGCGGCTGCGGGTCCGCACGATCATGGCGGCGGTCATAGCGGGGTCCTTGCGAGGGATCGGAGCGAAGCGGAGAGCTTCGCGGGGTGGTTCCTGCGGCCCCACGGTAGGTGCCCGGCTGGCCGCCTTCAACCGGGTTTGGCCGACGCGCTCGCGGGGGTTGTCGTCCCGCGTCGGACCGCCCCTGCTGCTTGCTACTCTGCGGCGGTGAAACCGGACCGTGCCGAGCTGCGGCGAATCCTCGGGGTGGACGTGCCCGACTCCGTCGCGACGCTGACCGGCGTGACGCACGACTCCCGCGCCGTCCGGCCCGGGTTCGCCTTCGTCGCGGTGCCGGGCTTCCGGCTCGACGGGGTCGACTTCGTCCCGGAGGCGCTCCGCCGTGGCGCCAGCCTGGTGGTCGCCGAGCGCGACGTGCCGGACGCGCCGGTGGCGGTCGTGCCGGACGCGCGTGCCGCGCTCGCCGCGCTCGCCGGGGCGGTGTTCGACCACCCGTCGGAGTCGCTCGAGGTCTACGGCGTCACGGGGACGAACGGCAAGACCACGACCTCCTACGTGCTCTACTCGATCCTCGCCGGCCTGCTCGGCGAGCGGGCGTGCGGTCTCAGCACCACCGCGGAGATCGTCGTCGCCGGCGAGCACGAGGTCGCCCGCCACACCACGCCCGAGGCGCCGGAGGTCCAGCAGACCCTGGCGCGGATGCGGGACGCCGGGGCGCGCGCGGTCGTCATGGAGGTCTCCTCGCACGGCATCGCGCTGCAGCGGGTGAGCGGCACCCGGTTTGCGGGGGCGATCTTCACCAACCTCACGCGGGACCACCTCGACCTGCACGGCTCCATGGAGGAGTACTTCCGGGCCAAGCGCGAGCTGTTCGTCTGGGCGCAGGGCCCCAAGCTGGCCAACGCCGAGGACGAGTGGGGCCGGCGCCTGGCCGCCGAGATCCCCGGCGTGAAGACCTTCGGTCGCGTTCCCGAGGCGGACTACCACGTGGAGGGGGCCACCCCGGAGCGGACCGGCACCCGGTTCGACCTGCGGCACGCCGGGGGAGTGGTGACCCTGCACACGCCCCTGCTCGGCTCCTACAACGTCCTCAACGTCGCGGGCGCCGCTGCCCTGGCCCTCGAGGCCGGCGCCGAGCCGGAGGCCTTGGCGCGAGCCGTCAGGGACATGGCGCAGGTGCCGGGGCGGTTCGAGCGGGTCGGCGGCAGCGCGCCGTTCGAGATCGTCGTGGACTACGCGCACACCGACGTGGGTCTCGCTGCGGTGCTCGAGGTGGCGCGAGGCACCGTGGCGGCGACCGCCGACCACCCGGCCGGCCGGGTGCTGTGCGTCTACGGGGCGGCCGGCGACCGGGACCGCGCCAAGCGGCCCCTCATGGGCGAGGTCGCCTCCCGACTGGCCGACGTGGGCATCATCACCACGGACGACGCCTACACCGAGGACCCGCAGGCGATCGCGGAGGAGGTGGCAGCGGGAGCCGACCCCGAGACCAACACGATCGTCCTGGACCGTCGCGAGGCCATCCGGCGCGCACTCGACCAGGCCCGGCCCGGCGACGTCGTGGTGGTCGCCGGGAAGGGGCACGAGCGGGTGCAGCACCTCGCCGACGGCGACGTGGCGTTCCACGACGCCACCGTGGTGGCCGAGCTGCTGGCCGAACG
>CAYRLV010000020.1:4087-21436 GCA_964425155.1 uncultured Ornithinicoccus sp.
ACGGCGACGTGGCGTTCCACGACGCCACCGTGGTGGCCGAGCTGCTGGCCGAACGGTCCGACCCGGCTCGTTGACCGCGATCGCGGTCGATAGCCATGTCTTGGCTCTTCGGTAGACCGGCCTAGACCTCGGTGTCGATCCGTGCGGCTGCGTAGAACGCCAGGGCCTCGTCGAGGTCCCGCTCGGTGAACGCCGGCCACATCTTCGGCGACACGAAGATCTCCGCCCGTCCCGTCTGCCACGGGAAGAAGCCTGAGATCCGCTGCTCGCCACTGGTGCGGATCACCAGGTCGATGTCCTTGACCGGACCTCCGGGCAGGCCGGCGGTGACGGCGTCTTCCAGCGCGGTCGGCTCGGCGCTGAGCGGGCCAGCTCGCAAGGCGGCGCGGATCCCGGTCACGATGTCGGCGCGCGGGTCATAGCCGATCGCGAGGGTGAGGTGTCCCGGGCGACCCCGTGTCGCGAGCACGGCGTTCTCCAACGCGTGCTCGACCGACGCCGGCAGCAGCGACAGGTCGCCAGAGACGTGCAGGCTCCAGTGGTCGGACCGGCGCAGTTGAGCGGGCACGAGGGTCTCGATCAACCTGCACAGATAGCCGATCTCGGCACCGGAACGCTTGCGGATGTTGTCGGCCGACAGGACGTAGACGCTGGCGTGGTCGATGTGCCGGTCGGCCAGCCAACGAAGCAGCTCACCGAGGTGCTCGGCGCCGGCTTGGTGGCCCAGAGCGGGCTGGGCGAGGCCAGCGGCGCGGGCCCAGCGCCGGTTGCCGTCCATGATGAGTCCGAGGTGGCGTGGCAGGATCGTCGGCGGTGCGGGGCGGCGCCGGCGCCAGGGGAGGGTGGGAGAACTCCACACGTCATGACCAACGCACGGGCCCCGACCGAGGTGCCCGGCCGGCATACGTCGGCGGTATCGAAGTCGAGTGGCTCGGCCACGCTGGGCCGGCTAGGTGTGGCAGTGTCCGCCGGTCGGTGGCAGGTCGAGCGCCGGGTTGCGGTCGAAGAAGCCGAACGGCTTGAGCTGGAACGAGACGACGTCCGCCGGCATCACCGGCCAGTCCTCCGGCCGGGTGATGTGGTGGATGCCGAACACGTACCACAGCACCACGTCGGTGTCGGTGGTCGAGCGGTTCGCCTGCATCCAGACCGGCAGCCCGGTGTCGTCCTTGCTCTGGTTGACGAATTCACCACAGGGCCAACGCTCGTCGGCGGAGTATGGGGTGACCCACAGGGTGTGCCCGATCACCTGGGACCGGCGCAGCACGGGCGAGTCGGGGTCGATCATCGGCGGGAACGCGCCGGTGGGCACGAGCTTGTAGGCGACCGGCGTCCCCATGGCATTGGTCGACCGCTCGTTGACGACCTTCCAGGTGCGCTGCGTCTCCCAGCAGTAGTCCTGCCGTCCCTCCGACTCGTCGCGAATGGGGGTGGACTCCGACACCAGGCCGATGCCGTAGGGGTCGTCGTCGCTGATCGACGCGCCCCGGGACTGCGTCATGTGGACGGTGTTGGCCTCGCCGTCGACGTCCAGGTCGAGGCGGGCGACGAGGAAGTGCTGGTGGAACGGCGCGTAGGTGCGCTGGTCGACGAGCGTGCCGTGCGGCGCCTCCTGCCCGTCCCCGAGGTGCGAGACGACCATGATGCCCGTCGCCCGGACCTGGCACTCGATGGTCCCGTCCTGCAACAGCGACCAGTAGACGAGGTACTCGTAGTTGGCGACGGTCACGTGGAACGAGATCACCAGCCGCCGGGACCGGCGCACCTCGGTGCCCGCCGTCGCGTCGACGTGCTTCCACAGGACGCGGTCGTCCTCCTCGTGGATGCAGATCGCGTTCCTGATCGTGTAGGGCTCGCCCGAGGTGTCGTGCAGCACCGCGTCGAGGTAGCGGATCTCGCCGAGGCAGTCGCAGCCCAGCTCGAGCGAGGTGGTCATGAAGCCCAGCCCCCACTCGCCCACGTCGAAGGCGGTGCGTCGCACCTGGTCCACCGACGGGTCGCGGTAGGGGACGATCATCTCCGCGAACGACAGCCGGTGGGCGATCGGGCGGTCGCGGCCCTGGTCGCGATAGCCGACCGTATGCAGCACCAAGCCCTCGCGGTAGTTGAACCCCAGGCGGAGGGTCCAGTTCTGCCAGCGCAGCTCGTGGCCGTCCAGGGTGAACGACACGCCTTCGGGCTGGGTGATCTCGATCGGCTTGAGGTCGTCGCGCTGGCGCAGTCCGGGCACCAGGTGCGGGGCGTACTCGCCGCCCACCTCCGGCGGCTCGACCCCGGGGGTGTCCTCGATCTGCAGCAATTCCATCGCGTTCACGTCGACCAGGCAGTGGAAACCCGGCACCGGGTGGGCGTAGGGGTTGCCGCCCTCCTGCTCCCGGACCCAGGTGTCGGTCCAACCGACCCGGCGGTCACGGAACTCCTCGGGCACCAGGAAGTCGCCCAGCGTCCAGGTGTCCATGAACACGCGGTCGAGATCGGTGAGGCCGCGGCCGGCGAGGGCCTCCACCACCTGGGGGTGCCCGCGCAGGAAGATGTCGACCTCGCGCCACTCGTCGACCGTCATGTTGGGCTGGACCCCGGGCTGGTGGTCGAAGCTCTCCAGGGCGTCGTCGGTCAACGACACCACGCCGACGTGGACCTCGCCGCTGTCCCGGTCGAAGACCACGGCGCGGGCCCGGCGAGGGAGCGGGGCCTCGGGGGAGTGCCCGGCCAGCGACTCCTTGGTCGGTTCCAGCAGCTCGATCGAGGCGAACCTCCACCGGTCGGTCACACCGGCGTCGCGACGCAGGATGGCGGCGGTCCGCCGGAATTCGTCCGCGGTCAGCGGATCGAGGGGGTGGGGGCTGATCGCGGGGGCGGGCTGCGCGGCCACGTCGAAGTCCTTCCTTCGCGCGGGGCCGCCACCGCGGCCGCCCCTGCCCGTCGGTTGGGGCGGCGGTCCCGGGTCGGATGCATCCGTCGGAGGGTGTCCAACCGGAGCCCCGAGTCTAGCCGCGGTCCGTCGCCTCGGTGGCCGAGAAGACGGACCGGACCCAGACGGGGTCCACGTCCTCGAGTCGCCCCGGCTGCCAGTGCGGGTCGTGGTCACGGTCCACCAGCAGGGCACGGACACCCTCGACGAAGTCGGACGACTCGAGGAAGGCCAGCCCCAGCACCCGGTCCTGCTCGAGCACCTCCTCCAGGGTCGCCATCCGCGCCGCGCGACGCAGCGCCTCGAGCGTCACGGCGACCGAGCGCGGCGACCGGGATGCCAGCAGCTCCGCAGCGGCCCGTGCCGCAGGCGCCTCGCTCGTGCGCAACCGGGAGAGGACGGCCACGGCGTCGTCTCCCGCGTAGCAGGCGTCGATCCACTCCCGCTGCCCGGCGAGCGGCGCCTCCGGCTCGACCTGCCCCGCCTCGTCGGCCCGCACCTGCTCTCCGGCGGCCAGCCGCTCGAGCACCACCGGCCACGTCGCGGGATCCACGACGGCATCGGCCAGCCCGCAGTGCACCGCGTCGGCGCCACCGACCGTGGCGCCCGTCAGCGCGAGATGGGTGCCGAGTTCGCCGGGAGCTCTCGAGAGCAGGTGCAGCGCACCGACGTCCGGAAAGAAGCCGATGCCGGTCTCGGGCATGGCCACGCGGGCGTCCGTGGTGACCAGCCGGAGCGACCCGTGCGCCGACACCCCGATGCCGCCGCCCATCACCACTCCCGACATGAAGGCGACGTAGGGCTTCGGGTAGCGGTGCGTGAGGGCGTCCAACCGGTACTCGTCCCACCAGAATTCGGCTGCTCCGGCCCGGTCGCCGCTCATGATCTGGTCGCGTAGCTGGCGGATGTCGCCGCCCGCGCACAGTCCGCGGTCACCCGCACCCTCGAGGGCCACCGCCGCGACGGTGTCGTCCGCCGCCCAGACCTCGAGCTGGATCCGCATCGCGACGACCATGGCGTGGGTCAGGGCGTTGATCGCCCTCGGCCGGTTGAGCCGGATCCGACCCAGGGCACCGTGGCGCGCGACGAGCACCTCGTCGGTGCCCGCGGCACCCGGTGTGAAGGCGACCGCCACTGGTGTCCTCCTCGGGTCCGGTCGTGTGCCGCCGACCCTAATGGGGGCGCGGGCCGGGCCTGCCGAACCGGCCGTCTGCCACCATGCGGAGCATGGGCACGCACGACGACTCGGACGAGCGCGGATCGGGGCCGCTGGCCGGACTGCGTGTGGTGGAGATGGCCGGTCTGGGACCGGGTCCCTTCACGGCGATGGTGCTGGCCGACCTCGGGGCCGAGGTGCTCCGGATCGACCGCCCCGGTGGGCCGGGGCTGGCCGTGTCGGGGAGGTTCGCCGACCCCGCATACGACGTGCTCGCCCGCGGACGGCGCAACGTGTGCCTGGACCTCAAGCACCCGGCGGCCGCGGAGGTGGTCCGCACCCTGACCGACCGGGCGGACGTGCTGATCGACGTGTTCCGTCCCGGGGTGATGGAGCGCCTCGGTCTCGGCCCGGAGGAGTGCTGCGGGCGCAACCCACGGCTGGTCTACGCCCGGATGACCGGGTGGGGACAGGACGGACCGCTCGCCACCAGCGCCGGTCACGACCTCACGTACGTCGCGCCCACCGGTGCCCTGCACGCCACCGGCCGTGCCGGTGGGCCACCCCAGGTCGCGGCCAACCTGCTGGGCGACTACGGGGGCGGCGCGACCTTCTGCCTGATCGGCATCCTCGCCGCGCTGCACGAACGCTCCCGGAGCGGCCGCGGCCAGGTGGTCGACGCGGCCGTCGTGGACGGCACGGCCCTGCTCACCGCCCAGCTGCAGGGGCTGGTGGGCGCCGGCGTCTGGGAACCGCACCGCGGGGTCAACCTGCTCGACACCGGCGTGCCCTGGTACGACGTCTACGAGACCGCCGACGGAGAGCACATGGCCGTCGGCGCCCTCGAACCACGCTTCTACGCAGCGCTGCTCGACGGCCTGGGCCTCGACCCCGACGAGCTGCCCGACCGTCGCGACGCCAGGCTCTGGCCGAGACTGCGGACCGCGCTCGCCGCGGCCTTCGCGGAACGGACCCAACAGGAGTGGACCGACGTGTTCGCGGGCACGGACGCCTGTGTCGCGCCCGTCCTGCCGCTCGACCGTGCACCGGCGCACGCGCACCTGGGTGCGCGCACGGCATACGTGGAGGTGGACGGGGTGACCCAGCCGGCACCCGCCCCGAGGTTCAGTCGGACGCCCGGTCGCGTGCCGCGTGGTCCGGCGGCGACCGGCGAGCACACCCGCGAGGCGCTGCTCGAGTGGGGTGTTGGCGACGTCGACACACTGCTCGACACGGGCGCCGCACACCAGGCTCCGTCGCCGCCGGCGTGACACGATGGGTGCGTGCCCGCCATCGTGTCCGAGCCCTGGGCCGCACCGACCGTCTCGCGGCGGTTGCCGGAGGTGATCGCGCACCGCGGGGCGAGCGCCGTCGAGCCGGAACACACCCTCACCGCCTACCTGCGGGCGATCGACGAGGGTGCGGACGCCCTCGAGTGCGACGTGCGGCTCACTCTCGACGGTCACCTCGTGTGCGTCCACGACCGCCGGGTCAACCGCACCTCCAACGGATCCGGGGTCGTCTCCACGCTCGAGCTGGCCACGCTCGAGGGGCTCGACTGGGGCTCGTGGAAGAGCCAGCACGGCGGTGACGACGAGCTGCCGGACGCCGACCCCGGCCGCAACCAGCTGCTCACCCTGCGCCGACTGCTCACCACCACGCTCGAGGCCGACCGGGAGATCGGGCTGGCCATCGAGACCAAGCACCCCACCCGGTATGCGGGGCTGGTCGAGAACGAGCTCGCGCGCGTCCTCGCCGATTTCGGGCTGGACCGTCCGTCCGAGGGGTCCCGGCGGGTGCGGGTGATGTCGTTCTCGCAGCGCGCGACGCAGCGGATGCGTGCGCTGTGCCCCGACCTGCCGCTGGTCTACCTGATGGAGGGTTCGGTGCCGATCCGGTACCGGGACGGGGCGCTGCCCAAGGGGGTCGGGATCGCCGGGATCAGCACCGAGATGCTGCGACGGCACCCCGAGACCGTGGCGCGGCAGCAGGCCCGCGGGCACGAGGTCTACGTCTACACCGTGAACGACCTGCCGGACCTCGACCGTTGCCTCCTGACGGGGGTCGATGCGATCATCACCGACAGACCCGCGTTCATCCGTGATCATCTTGAGACCACGGATCGTGGTGACGTCGACTGAGGGGACGACTAACGTGCTTCGCGTCATGACCGAGACCGGAGGCAGGGTGGGCGAGGGGCGCGTCCGCACCGTCCGATTGCCGTGGGACCCCAAATCCGTGCCACAGATGCGCCGCGCACTGCGCACCGATCTCGAGGCACGGTCCATCACCGAGCAGGTGATCTCGGAGTCCGAGATGGTCGTGTCCGAGCTCGTGGCCAACTCCATCCGGCACGCCCGACCGCTGCCCGACGGTTCGGTGCGGGTGCACTGGAAGGTCAAGGGCAACCAGGTCGAGGTCGAGGTGACCGACGGCGGTGGGCCGAGCACCCCGCAACCGCTCCCGCGCGCGACCTGGGTCTCGGCCGGCCGGGGGCTGCGGATCGTGCGCAGCCTGGCGCACGAGTGGGGCGTCAGCGACGGTGACGGCACCCGCACGGTCTGGGCGGCCCTCGGCGGCCCCTCGCGCCGTCGCGTCTGAGCCGTCCGTGCCCGTGGCCGCCGGGGTGGTCGGCCGCCGTCGGGCGACCGCGCCCGGGCGCTCCGGCTGGTGCAGCCGTGGTGCCCGGCGCCGACTAGGGTGAGCCACCATGGGCAAGGCTTCGAGACGCCGCAAGGCGCAGCACCGGTCCGCGGCGGCCGCCCGCCCGGTCGACCCCGCGTCCCGTCCGGCACCGTTCGTGGCACGTCCCTTCGAGGGGCTGATCGGGGAGACCGACTGGGTGGCGATGCGCGAGGTCGTGCCCGCCGCGACCGCGACGATCCGGTTCACGCCCCCGGCGGACGGCGACGCCACCGCCGAGACCTCGGAGGCCTCGATCGTCACGGTGCTGCCGCTGGCCTGGCCGGGACTGCACCGCGGAGACGGCACCGTCTTGGTCGCGCTCCAGTCCGGCAGCAACAGCGGCGATCCGAGCCGCGACGTCGCCCAGGTGCTGCTGACCGCCGCTGCGGCCGAGGCGGGCGCACCCGTCACCACCGTGCCGCCCTCGACGGTGGGCACGCCGCGGCTGCAGGACCTGGTCGACCCGGGGAGTGACTTCGAGGTCACCGTGCACGACGGGTTCGACTTCTGGGTGGCCGACGCCGAGGGCCTCGACGAGGAGGGGCAGGCGTCGCTCGAGCGGGCCAACGAGGCGGCCGTGCCGACCACCAAACTGGAGTCGGTCGCGTCGGCCTACTGGTGCCGGATCGGCGAGCGGACCCACATCCGCTGGATCCTCCCGCAGGACGAGGACGCCGCCACCGACGCGCTGGCCCGGCTGCACGCGGCCGGCGCGAGCGGGTTGGGCGACGACACCCGACTGCTCGGCGCGTTCCGTGCCTGCGGGCTGCTCGTGCCGGTCTGGGACCTCGACCCGGCGCTCGAGGCGGACGCCTACGAGGAGCAGATGGCCCGGTTCGCGCGCCGCTACGAGGACGCGCTCGGCGGCGGCGCGCTCAGCAGCGACGAGCGGCGGGCGCGGTCCGGGCTGCTGAGCCGCCAGGTCACCCTCCGCTGACCGACATGGCCGTTTCCGGGTCCCGGCGAGCTGCCGAGCGAGGCCGGGATCCCCGCGAAGTATCGACGCGGAGCGGAGAACTCCGTGAGGTGGCAGGCGCGAGCGAGGACGTCGTGGGGTCCGTCGCCGCCGTCATCCCGGCCAAGGACGAGGCGGACCGGGTCGCCGCCACGGTGGCCGCGGTTCGGGCGATCGACGCGGTTGACTTCGTGCTCGTCATCGACGACGGAAGCACCGACGACACCGGCGAGATCGCCCGGGCGGCAGGCGCATTCGTCGCCAGACACGCGCGCAACCGAGGCAAGGCCGCAGCCCTCACCACCGGTGCCGCCTACGTGGCGCAGCGGGACACCACCCACCCGGCGGCGGACGGCGCCGCCCGCGCCCTGCTCTTCGTGGACGCTGACCTGGAGGAGACCGCGGGAGGACTGGTCGCCCTGCTGCCCCCGGTCCTCGACGGCCGCGCCGCCATGGCGATCGCGGTGCTCCCCCCGCAGCGGCGAGTCGGCGGCGGACGCGGCCGGGTCGTCCGGCTGGCCCGCGACGGCATCGCCGACCTGACCGGTTGGACGCCGACGCAACCGCTCTCGGGGATGCGCTGCCTCACCCGGGACGCGTTCGAGGCGGCCCGCCCGCTCGCCCGCGGGTGGGGCGTCGAGACCGGGCTGACGATCGACGTGCTCGACCACCGGATGTCCGTCCTCGAGGTGCCCTGCGACCTCCAGCACCGGGTCACCGGCGCCGACTGGCGCGGTCAGGTCCACCGGGCGGCGCAGTATCGGGACGTCTGGCTGGCGCTGGCCGCCCGGAGGCTGGCCCGCGCGCGCCGGCGGCTCCCGGCGAGCCGGCGGGGCTGATGTCCGGCGGCGGCCGGGCTCCGGGCATGGTGACCCCGGCCCGGGTCACGGCGCTGGTCGCCGCCTTCGCGATCCTGCTGCTGGTCGGCGTGACCGGCGAGTCCGCCGCCCGGCCCGGGCTCGGACCGCGCGGCTGGGCGCCGGGGGCGCTGCCGTTGCAGCTGTCGTCCGCGACCGTCACCGGGCTGCTGTGGGTCGCCTACCTCCTCGGTGCTGTCGGGGTCGCCCTGGCGCTGTGGCGCCCGCCGGCGCGCCCGGCGCGCTGGGCGATGGTGGGCGGACTCGCCGTGCTCGTCCTGCTCACCGCGCCGTTCGGCTCGGCCGACCACACGAACTACGCCGCCTACGGACGGATCGCCGCGCAGGGAGGTGACCCGTATGCCGTGGCTCCCTCCCTCTGGGACGGCGGCGACGATCCGGTCACCCGTGCGGTCGAGCCGCCCTGGCGGACGACCCCATCGGTCTACGGGCCGCTGGCCACCGCGATCCAGGCGCTCACCTCGGCCGTGGGCGGGGACAACCTGCGCCAGACCGTCTGGCTCTGGCAGCTCGTGGTCGTCGGCTGTTTCCTGGCGACTCGCTGGATGTTGCTGCGACTGGCGGAGACCGAGCGTTCCCGCACTCGGGTGGACGTGCTCTGGACCCTCAACCCGGTCGTGGTCGGCGTGCTGGTCTGCGGAGCCCACGTGGACGTGCTGTCCACCTGCGCGGTGGTCGGGGCCCTGCTCCTGGCTGGACGCAGCCCGCTGCTCGCGGGCGTGGCCGTCGGGGCCGCGGCGAGCACCAAGATCACCTACGGCGTCGTGGCCGTCGGCCTGGTGTGGGCGTGGGCCCGGACCCGCCCGGGCGAGTGGGCACCCCGGCTCGGTCGGGCGGTCGTGGGAGCCCTCGTCGTGATCGTGCCGCTCTACGTCTGGGCCGGTCCGCACGCCTTCCGGCAGCTGCGCAACGCGAGCGGCACGAGCTCGCTGGCCACTGCCTGGTCGCTGGTCGTGCAGGCGCTGCGGCACGTCCTGCCGGAGGCGGCGGTCACCACGATCGTGTTCGTGCTCGCGGCCCTCACCATGATCGTGCTGGCGGCCCTGCTCTGTCCGTTGGCCCGTGTCGACCGGCACGGCGCCGTAGGGGCGGGTCCACTTGCGCGTCAAGGGGATCCGGTGGCGGTGGCGACGGCCGCGACCTTCGTGCTCAGCACCGCATACGTCATCGCGGCGCCGTATTCGTTGCCGTGGTACGACGGACTGACCTGGGCGCTGCTGCCGCTGCTGGTGCCGTCCGCCCTGGACGGCGTGCTGCTCGGGCGGTTCGTGGTCATGGCGCTGGCCTACGTGCCGGGGCGGGTCGTGGGGATGAGCGCGGGGGTGGAGCGGTTCAGCCTCGGGTTCCGCCGATCCTGGGCTCCGTGGGCCGGGTGGCTCACCTGGCTGGGCGTCGGTGTCCTGGCGCGTCGCGTCGGAGGCCATCGTCCGGTGCGCTGGCGGGGGACAGGTCGTCACTGAGCCCGGCGGACTCGGCGGCCCGGCGGACAGCGACCGCGATCAACAGCGGGAACGCGAGCATCGCACCGATCGCGGGCACCACGGTGCCGGAGTCGTTCGTGACGAAGCCGATGACCCAGCAGATCGCGAGGGCCACCAGTCCCGGTCGCAGCAGCGGGACGTCGTGCAACGGCGCCAGCAGACGGCCGAGCCGGGAGTCGGGGCGGGCGAGCATCCAGACGGCCACGGCCAGGCCGACCGGGACGGCCAGGGTGAGCGGGCTGCTCACCAGCATCTGCAGGTTCTGGTCGAGTTTGCGGCCGACCACACCCCAGGCCTGCCCGTCGATCGCGGTCTGCACGAACCGGCCGAGGTGGGTCCGCGAGTCCTCCGGCCGCAGCCAGTCGAGCGTCGCCACCACCACGAGCAGCGTGACGGTGACCGCGATGATCGCCGCGGCTCGCCGCCAGGTGAGGCGCACGCCGCACGCGGCCAGGAACAGGAAGCCCATGGCCGGCACCAGCGCGAGCGGCCCGCCGAAGTCGGCGCCCCATCCGGGCCAGGCGTCCACCAGGACGGCCGCCGCGCCGACGGCCGCCACGGTCGCCGCCGCGAGCCGGCGCTCACCCGCCCGCCGGAGCGGCCCGGCCAGGGCCACGGCCAGCAGCAGCGACGCGGTGCCGAACAGCGCGAAGGTCACGTTGCCCATGCCGTAGAACCGCCCGCCGACCACCGGCTGCTCACCGAGCAGCGAGGACAGCTGCAACCGGGACCCGGTCATCACGTCGAGGGTCAGCACCAGCATCGTCCCGGCGGCGACGGCTCCCGCCGGACCGAGCAGCCCGCGACGCCAGGGACCGGCGAGGGCCACGCCGCCGAGCACCGCCGTGAACAGGGCCACGGCGCCCACCAGGGCGAGGGCGGGCACGTCGGCCCGCCACCACGGCAGGAGGTTGGCCGCGTAGGTCGCGGCCGGCACCGCCGCGGCGACCGTCGCGCAGCCGGCCACGACCACGGCCAACGTGCGGTGGCGCGTGGAACGATCCGCACGACGCCACCGCACGCCGGCGACGCCGTAGACCACGAGCTGCAGCACCGCCCAGCCGGTGAAGAACGGCCCGACCAGGTGGACGACCTCCTGCGCTGCGGCGCCGAGGTCGCGCAGACTGCGGAGCCGGTCGGCTGCCGCGTCGGCACCGGCCGGCTCGGAGGCGCCGCCGACCTGCTGGAGCGGGTCACCCGAGACCTGCTCGGGCACCTGACCGGTCACGGCGTCCAGCACGGTGGCGGTCACGTCGCTGCTCTGGACCAGGTCGGTCTGACGGGTGGAGGGGGAGTGCAGCGCGGCGCCGGGCCGGATCCCGGGTCCCTTCACCGCAAGCAGTCTCAGGTGCCCGGTCCGACCGGCGTCGGCGAGGCCGGTCACCACGATCCGCGCGTCGTCCGGCGCCTGGTCGAGCACCCGGGCGATCCGGCGGTCGCTGCGCCGGACCTGACGGTCGCGGTCCAGTGTCGGTCGGACCGCGTCGTCCGGGTCGACGTCGCCCGGGTCGCGCACCGCGCCGACGTCGACGATGGTGACGGGGCACCGGTCGAGCGGGAGGTCCGAGCTGAACGGCGTGTAGCGGTCGACCCGGCCGCGGGGGTCGGCGGCGGCGAGCGCCGCGCCCGGGCCGACCGCCTGGACGCACGCGCCCTGGCGCCGCAGCGACGCGGCGAGCAACCCCGGACGCGCGTCGAGCGGGCGCGCATCGGCGGCGGCACGCCATACCGGCCACCGTGGCACCTGGTCGATCGAGCCGGCGCGGGGCAGGTGGGGGAGGGCGCGGCAGGGCGGCGGGGTGCCCGACGCGGTCACCGCCGTGCTGGTCGAGCCGTCCGGACCGACGTCACCGGCCCGGGAACCGGCCGACAGCGACAGCCAGCCGTCGACCGGGCAGGTGCTCAGCTGGACCGCGCGCACGGTGACCGTGGCGGTGGCGCCCTGCCGCAGCAGCGACCACAACGCCGGGGTGCGCTCGGGCGAGACGTCCTGCCAGTCGAGACCCGGTGCGCCGACGACGATGACGGGGCCGCCGTCGGGCAGCGCGGTCGGGGAGTCGTCGCCCTGGGCGGCCCGGATGCCGGCGACCGCCGCAGCCACGACGACCAGGGTCGCGAGCACGACGGCGATCCAGCGGCGGGTCACTCGCACAGGCTAAGCGCTGACGCCGCACACCCCTCCGACCCGACCGACCCGGCCCGTGCTCACTGCCGGCCGCTTTGCTCACCCGCGGCCGCTCGCGCACCCGCCACGAGCGGTCTGCAGTGAGCAAAGCGGCCCGAGGTGAGCACGGGGTTGCGGGTGGGCGTCAGAGCACGGGCAGGTCCACACCGAAGAGGCCGAGCACCGTGACGCACGCGAGCACGAGGCAGACGACGCCGCCGACCCGGCGGATGGTGACGACCGGCAGGTAGCGCAGCAGCGTCCGCCCGAGCAGCGCCGCGAGGCCGGAGACGAGCGCGAGGGCCGCGAACGCGCCGACCCCGATGCTGACCGGCTCGTGGTACTTCACCACCAGACCGGCGGTGAACAGCTGGGACAGGTCGCCCCACTCGGCGAGGAAGAGCACGAGGAAGCTGGTCGTGACGGCGCGGAGTCCGGTGGCGCCCGGGCGGGCCTTGGCCGCGAACTCCTCCTCGGCCTCGGTCTCCTCCTCCTTGGCCTTCGAGGCCCCGCGCAACAGGATGATCCCGCCGACCAGGAAGAGCGCCGCGACCAGGATCTCGACCGGTGTCCGCGGCAACCGTCCGATGAAACCGCCCAGCGTGACCGCCACGACGGTCTGGATGAGGAAGGCCGACGCCACGCCGATCCAGACCGAGAGCGGACGGTAGCGGGTGGCCAGGACCAGGGTCGCGATGAAGGTCTTGTCCGGCAGCTCGACCACGAAAATGGTGGTGAAGGTGGTGAGCAGCAGGGCGAGATCCATGTCCCGCGCAGCCTAGTCCCCACCCCGGGTCCCGCTCGGCACGGGCGTCGCCGCGCCGGCCCGACCGGATGCCGAGCCGGACGACCGTGGAGGTCGCGCGCGCAATACGCTCGGGCGTGTGAACCTCTCCGCCGACACCGCCGCGACGGTCGCGGTGGTCGCCTGCGTGGTGGCCGTCGTGGCGCTGCTCCTCGCGCTCGGCGCCCAGCTGCGGCTGACCCGGGTCAAGCGCCGCTACCGCGTGCTCTGGGGCGACGGGTCCGCCGACGTGGCGACGGTGGTGGCGCGGCAGGACGCCCGGATCAGCAAGCTCTCCACGGCACTCGAGGGGCTGGAGCGTTCGGTGGAGGCCGGGCGGGACGACGTGCGCCAGAGCCTGCGGCACGTCGCCGTGGTGCGCTACGACGCGTTCGGTGACATGGGCGGGCGACTGTCCTTCTCCGCGGCGATCGTCGACGACGGCGGCGACGGCCTGGTCGTGTCCTCGATCCACGCGCGCGGCGAATCCCGCACCTACGCCAAGGGGATCGTCGCGGGAGAGAGCGACATCACGCTGACCCCCGAGGAGCAGCAGGCCCTGGCGGCGGCACGCACCGGCGATGGGAGCGAGTAGATGAGCGGCGACGACAGCTCGGCCCGGGGAGCCCGGCGCTACGGCTACCTGGGTCCGGCAGGCACGTTCACCGAGATGGCGCTGCGCAGCCGGCCCGAGGCGAAGGGCGCGCAGACCGTGCCCTTCGCCTCGGTGGACCTCGCCCTGACCGCCGTCCGCTCGGGTGAGGTCGACGCCGCCATGGTGCCGATCGAGAACTCGGTCGAGGGCGGCGTCAGCGGCACCCTCGACGCGCTCGCCCGGTCGGAGGGGCTGGTCATCACGGCCGAGGCGCTCGTGCCGATCACCTTCGTGCTGGCGGCCCCGGAGGGCACCACGCTGCAGGACGTATGCCGGGTGGGCACCCACCCGCACGCGTGGGCCCAGGTGCGTGGCTGGGTCGGGCGCCACCTGCCCGACGCCGACTACGTCACGACCGGTTCCACCGCGGCGGCCGCCGCGGGGCTGTCCGGGTCCGAGGCGAGTCCGGCGGTCGGTGAGGTGCCCGCGGCTGGTGAGCGGGCCGCATACGACGCGGCGGTGTGCGCGCCGGTCGCGGCCGCCGACCACGGGCTCGCCGTCCTCGCCGACGGCATCGAGGACCGGGCCGGAGCGGTGACCCGGTTCGTGCTCGTGGCGCGGGCCGGACAGGTGCCCGAGCCCACCGGTGCCGACAAGACGACCGTGGTGCTGTTCCAGCGCGAGGACCACCCGGGCGGGCTGCTGTCCTTCCTCGAGCAGTTCGCGACCCGGGGGATCAACCTCAGCCGGATCGAGTCGCGGCCGACCGGCGAACGGCTCGGCGACTACTCGTTCTCCATCGACTGCGAGGGCCACGTCGCGGACGAGCGGGTCGGCGAGGCGCTGATGGGGTTGCGGCGGGTGTGCGCGCAGGTGCGGTTCCTCGGGTCCTACGCCCGGGCCGACCTGGCGCCCGCGACCGTGCAGCCGGACACCACGGACGACGCCTTCGTCGAGGCGCGCGAGTGGCTCGGCACGTTGCGCCGGCCCTGGGCCTGAGGTCGCTCAGGTGGGGACGCGCACGGTCAGCGCCAGCGGGTCGACGCTGGCAGTGATCTCGCGCGCCGCGCCCACCGAGTCGCCGTCCAGCTGCACCTCGACCATCCGATCCGCCTCGACCCGGACGTCCGTCGACCGGTGGTGCTCCACCCGCTCGTGCCCGGCCCGGCGACGGGTGATGACCCGCCCGGCCACCGCGACCCAACCCACGACACCCTTGGGCGACAGCACCACCGAGTCGAGCTGGCCGTCGTCCACCTCCGCGTCGGGCATCAGCACGAGGCCGCCGGTCAGCTTGCCGCAGTTGCCGATCAGCACCGACTGGACCCGGCGGCTCAACGTCGGGTCGTCGCCGAACGTGGCGCGCACCTTGAAGTTCGAACCGGGCAGGTGCTTCAGCCCCGACACCCCGTAGGCCAGCCACCCCATCCTGGCCTTGAGCTTCTCCGGTGCGTCACTGACGACGACGGCGTCGAAGCCGATGCCGGCCATCACCATGAACACGTGCTCCTCGGGCGCCGCGTGCTCGTCCTCGGGCTGGATGCTGACGCGTCCCACGTCGATCCGCTTGTTGCGACCGCGCAGCGCGGTCCACATCGCCTCGCTCAGGTCATGGGGCAGGGAGAGGTTGCGGGCGAGGAGGTTGCCGGTGCCGGCGGGCAGGATGCCCAACGGGGTGTGCGTGTCGAGCATCGCGACCGCCACGGCGCGCACCGTGCCGTCCCCGCCGAGGGCGCACACCAGGTCGACGTCCTCCGCGAGGGCCTGCTTGACCTGGCCGGTCCCGTGGTCGTCGACCGTGGTCTCGAGCCAGAGCGGGTCGGCCCACCCTGCCTCCCGGCAGATCCGGGTGATCCGCTGCCGTGGCACCGAGGCGTCGGGGAACTTGGTCGGATTCGCGATCACGGCCGCGCGCTTCCTGGGCGCCTCAGGAGCGCCGTCTCCGCCTTCGCGGAAGTGGCTCCGGGACGGGCGTCTCCGGCGTCGCCTCCCCCCGCCCGAGCCGGCAGTGTCGTCCGAGCCCCCGCGCCAGCGAAGGACGACCCAGACGGCCACCAGGAGCAGGGCGGCGAGGACGATGCCGAGGACCACCCACCCCGCAGTGTCGTTCAGCACAGCAGCACGCTACCCGACCGGCAGAGAGCACAATGAGTGTGTGACACCTCCGACCGAACCCCCACCCACCGTCCCGGACGACAAGGACTGGACGGTCGTGGTGCGCGAGCCGTGTGCCGAGTGTGGTTTCGACCCCGGCGCGCTCGATCGCGTGGACCTCGGGACCCGCATCCGGGCGACGGTCGCCCCGTGGCAGTCGGTGCTCGCTCGCACGGGGCCCGAGCTGCACGACCGCCCGGCACCGACGACGTGGTCACCCCTCGAGTACGCCTGTCATGTCCGCGACGTGACACGGGTCTTCGCCGGGCGACTCGGATCGATGCTGTCGCAGGACGATCCATCGCTCCCGTCCTGGGACCAGGACGCGGCCGCGGTGGAAGGGCGCTACTTCGAGGCGTCACCCGAGCAGGTGCGGGAGGAGTATGCGGAGGGGGCCGAGGTCCTCGCCGGCGCCTTCGACGCCGTCCCCGACGACGCGTGGGACCGCCCGGGCCGGCGCAGTGACGGGTCGGCGTTCACGGTGGAGACGCTCGGCGCCTACTGCCTGCACGATCTCGAGCACCACCTGGCCGACGTCGGCCTCCCGCCCCGCTGACGCCCCCGGGGCACCCGGGGTCACGGTCACCCCCGCGAGTTGCTGGCGTTGCGGGCACTCGAGTGCACGGTTTCCCAGCAACTTCGCCATGTCCCCGGGAGTTGCTGGCGTTGCGGGCACTCGAGTGCACGGTTTCCCAGCAACTTCTCGGAGGGGTAACTGGGGTGAGCGGCGCGGTGGTGCGCCGATAGGCTCGGGCGCGTGATCGACATACGACAACTGCGCACGGACCCCGACCGGGTGCGTGCCTCGCAGCGTGCCCGGGGTGAGGACGAGGGGATCGTCGACGCGATCCTGGCGGCGGACGAGACGCACCGCTCCTCGCTGACCGAGTTCGAGCGGTTGCGGGCGGAGCAGAAGTCGTTCGGCAAGAAGGTCGCCGCCGCCAAGGGCGAGGAGAAGGCCGCGCTCGTGCAGCAGGCCAAGGCGACCTCCGACCGGGTCAAGCAGCTGCAGGCCGACGCGGACGCTGCCGAGGCCGAGCTCGGCGCGCTGCTGCGGCGGCTGCCCAACGTCATCGAGGACGGCATCCCGAGCGGCGGCGAGGACGACTACGCCGTGCTGGAGGAGGTCGGGGAGATCCGCGACTTCGCGGCCGAGGGCTTCGAACCGCGCGACCACCTCGAGCTGGGCGAGCTGCTCGGCGCCATCGACATGGAGCGCGGGGCCAAGGTCAGCGGCGCGCGGTTCTACTTCCTCACCGGTGTGGGGGCGCGGCTGGAGCTGGCGATCCTCAACCTCGCGCTGGCGCAGGCGATCGAGCAGGGCTTCACCCCGATGGTCACGCCGACGCTGGTCAAGCCCGAGGTCATGGAGGGGGCCGGCTTCCTCGACGCGCACTCCGACGAGGTCTACCGTCTTGAGGCCGACGACCTCTACCTCACCGGTACCTCCGAGGTGGCGCTCTCGGGCTACCACGCCGACGAGATCCTCGACCTGACCGACGGCCCCAAGCGGTATGCCGGGTGGTCGGCGTGCTACCGCCGCGAGGCCGGGAGCTACGGCAAGGACACCCGCGGCATCATCCGGG
>CAYRLV010000021.1:0-14776 GCA_964425155.1 uncultured Ornithinicoccus sp.
GTGTTCGCGCGGCAGCCGGACGGCAGCTGGCTCGGCGTGCACGAGCACCTCTCCCTCGCCCCCGCCGGGGCCCGGACCGACTGAGCCCCGACCTCACCCCAGCAGGGGCGGCCGATTGCGGCTGGCGACGTCCTCGAGCGCGCGCAGGGCGTCGGCGATGACCGGCTGGTCGCGACTGCCGCGGCGCACCACGGTGAGGATGTGCCGGGCGGGGCTGGGGTCACCGCGCAGCCGGACCCGCGCCACGGGATAGCCGGCGGGTAGCCGGGCGAGGCGGGGCACCAGTGCCACCCCGAAGCCGGCCCCGACGAGGGCGGCCCCGGTGTCCCACTCCACGCCGTAGTGGACGATCGCCGGCGTGAAACCCGCGGCCGCACACGCGGTGAGGACGAGCTGGTGGTGCGGTCGGCCGGGGCGGTCCCCGATCCACAGCTCGTCCGCGGCCTCCTCCAGCGGCACCGAGTCACGCTGCGCCAGATGGTGGTCGGCCGGGACCAAGAGGTCCAAGGGGTCGTCCAGCAGCGGGCGCTGGTCGAACCTGGGGTCGATGCTCGGCGGCAACGAGTCGGTGGCGACGACCACGGCGACGTCGGCCTCACCCGACAGCAGCAGGTCGAAGCACTCCTGCGGATCGGCCTCGATGATCTGCACGGTGAGTCCCGGGCGTCCGGCGCGCACCGCCTTTGCGGCATAGGGCAGCAACGCGGCGGCGCCGGTGGAGAACCCGGCCAGCACCAGCCTGCCGAGCTCCTCGTCGGCACCGCGAGCGATGTCGGCCCGCATCTCCTCCCAGCGGGTGAACAACTCGTCGGCGTGCGCGACCAGGATCTGCGCCGCCGGGGTCAGCCGGACTCCGCGCCCCTCGTGCACGAGAAGGGTCACGCCGAGCTCGCGGGCCAGCGAGCGGAGCTGGTGGGAGACCGCCGACGGCGTGTAGTTCAGCGCCTCCGCGACGGCAGTCACGGTGCCGCGCTGGGCCAGCACCCGGAGCACGTGGAGCCGGGGATCGATCATGCAACAGTTTTGCACGATCCTCTGCATTTCTCTTTGCTTCTCTTCAGGAGTCGATGCGATCACACTGGCGGTGTGCGCACCCTCGACCCGCTGCTGCAGAGCTTTGCGCTCAAGCACGTCACGCTGCGCAACCGGGTGGTCAGCACGTCCCACGAGCCCGCCTACGCCGAGGACGGGATGCCGAAGGACCGCTACCGCCTCTACCACCTGGAGAAGGCCCGGGGTGGTGTCGGCCTGACCATGATCGGCGGCTCAGCGGTCGTGTCGCCGGACAGCCCGCCGGCCTTCGGCAATCTGCTGCTCTACCGGGACGACATCGTCCCGTGGCTCCGTCGCCTGTCCGACGACCTGCACGGGGCCGGTGCGGCGGTCATGTGCCAGGTCACCCACCTCGGCCGGCGGACCAGCAACTTCAGCGGCGACTGGCTCCCCCTCGTCTTTCCCTCGCGCGTGCGCGAACCCGCGCACCGCGCGTTCCCCAAGATCGCCGAGCCCTGGGACCTGGACCGGATCGTGGGCGACTTTCGGGACGCGGCGCTCCGCTGCCGCGACGGTGGGCTGGACGGCATCGAGCTGATGGCCTACGGGCACCTCCTGGACGCCTTCCACTCCCCCGCGACCAATCACCGCACCGACGAGTTCGGCGGCACCCTTGAGCGCCGTATGGCGTTCCCGCGCCGCGTGATCCAGACGATCCGCTCCGCCGTGGGTCCCGACTTCGTCATCGGCATCCGGATGACGATGCAGGAGGACTTCGCCGACGGATTGGGCCGCGAGGAGGCGCTGCAGATCCTGCGGCACTACGTCGACGACGGGATCGACTTCCTCAGCGTGATCAAGGGCAACATCGACAGCGACGCGCACCTGGCCCAGGTGATCCCCTCGATGGGCACGCCCTCCGCGCCCTTCCTGGAGTTCACCGGCGAGCTGAAGCGGGAGCTGGACCTGCCGATCATGCACGCCGCGCGCATCCAGGACGTCGCCACTGCCCGGTATGCCGTGCGCGAGGGTCTGCTGGACCTGGTCGGCATGACTCGTCCCCAGCTGGCGGACCCTCACCTCGTGCGCAAGCTCACCGCCGGGGAGGAGGACCGGATCCGCCCGTGCGTGGGTGCGAACTACTGCCTGGACGCGATCTACGACTCCGGTGACGCCAAGTGCATCCACAACCCTGCCACCGGGCGGGAGCAGAGCCTGCCCCACACCATCGCACCGTCCGATCGCTCGGGTCGGACGGCCGTGGTGGTCGGCGCGGGGCCGGCGGGCCTGGAAGCGGCACGCGTCCTCGGCGAACGAGGCCACCGGGTGGTCGTCTTCGAGGCCGCGGACGCCCCCGGCGGTCAGGTCCGTCTGGCAGCTGCCTCGCCACGCCGAGCCGACCTGATCGGCATCGTCGACTGGCGGGTCAGCGAGGCCAAGCACTCGGGCGTCGACTTCCGCTACGGCGTGCTCGCGGGTTCGGAAGAGGTGCTGGCGGAGAACCCCGACCTGGTCGTCGTCGCCACCGGCGGCACACCCGACCGCTCGTTCCTATCCACGGGTCGGGACCTCGTCGCCGACACCTGGGACGTCATGGACGGGAGCTGCCGTCCCCCCGGGGATGTCCTCGTCTACGACGACAACGGCACCGAGCAGGCAATGGACGCCACCGAGTTGCTCGCCACGCGCGGGGCCCGGGTCGAGTTGGTGACGCCCGAGCGGCAGCTCGCTCCCGGTGTCGGCAGCATGAACTCCCCGGCCTACCTCACCGCCTTCACCGAGCACGACGTGACCATCCGACTCGCCTACCGCCTCGACGCCGTCACGCGCGGCCCGTCCGGCCGGCTGGTGGCGCGCCTGGTCAGCGACTACGCGGACCACCCGTTGGAGCGGGAGGTGGACCAGGTCGTCGTCGAGCACGGCACGCTGCCCAACGACGACCTCTACTTCGAGCTGCTCCCGGGGTCGAGCAACCGGGGCGAGGTCGACCACGAGGCCCTGCTCGCCGGCACCCCGCAGACCGTCGTCCGCAACCCTTCCGGTGGCTACCAGCTGTTCCGGATCGGGGACGCGGTGAGCAGCCGCAACATCCACGCGGCCGTCTACGACGCACTGCGCCTGTGCGTCGCCACCTGAGCCAGCCAGTCATCACGGACGCAACCACGCAGCATACGAACACCGACCGATCACCACACCCACCAAGCGAATCCATCACAGGGAGGTCTCGATGACCGCACTTGCCGGCTCCCCCACCCGGTCTGAGGACCTGGCCGGTCTGCTGGCCACTCGGGTCGCCGGACGGCCCCTGCCGGCCCCGTTCTACACCGACCCCGCGATCCACGACGCCGACGTCGCCGGCATCTTCGCCCGGCACTGGATCTTCGTCGCGACCGAGCCGGAGGTGCCGGAGCCGGGTGACTACATCACCCTCGAGGTCGGACCGTACTCGGTGATCATCGTGCGCGACGACGACGAGCAGATCCGGGCGTGGCACAACGTATGCCGGCACCGCGGAGCACGAATCCTCCCGGAAGCCAGTGGATCCGTCGGCAACATCGTCTGTGGGTATCACCAGTGGACCTACAGCCCGGACGGTGCGTTGCTGTCCGCGGGCGAGCAACCCGCCGAGTTCGACAAGAGCTGCTTCGGCCTCAAGCGTGTCCACCTGCGCAACGTCGCCGGGCTGATCCACATCTGCCTCGCCGACGATCCCCCGAGCGACTTCGACGACGTCATCCCGCGGATCACCCCTTATCTCACACCGCACCGGGTGGAGCGCACCAAGGTCGCCGCGCAGGTCGACCTGGTCGAGCCGGGCAACTGGAAGCTCGTGATGGAGAACAACCGCGAGTGCTACCACTGTGCTGGCGGCCACCCGGAGCTGTTGTGCTCGTTCTTCCCGACCTACGGCTACGAGCCCGACGAGATGCCGGCGCGCCTGCAGCCGGCCTACGACCGGTTCCTCCAGGCCGACCTCGACCTGCGTCAGGCCTGCGGAGAGCGGGGCCTGCCTCACAGCCTGATCGAGGAGCTGTCGGGGCGTCCGACCGGATTCCGCATCCAGCGCGAGCCGTTGGACGGCGCCGGCGAGTCCTTCAGCCGCGGCGGGACTGCCGTGTGCCGCCGACTGCTCGCGGACTTCGACACCGCCAGGCTGGGGCGGCTGTCGATGCACCTCCAGCCGAACGCGTGGTTCCACCTGCTCAGCGACCACGTCGTCACCTTCAGCGTGCTGCCCGTGGCCGCCGATCGGACCCTGCTGCGGACCACCTGGCTGGTCCACGAGGACGCGGTGGAGGGCGAGGACTACGACGTCGCCGAGCTCACCGACGTCTGGCGGGCCACCAACGAGCAGGACGGCGGGTTCGTCGGGCTCGCGCAGCAAGGGGTGAGCAGCCCCGCATACGAGCCGGGGCCCTATTCGGCCAGTGAGTACCAGGTGGACGAGTTCTGCACCTGGTACGTGGAGCAGATGAAGGAGTATGCGGCGACATGAACGCACCCCACGAAGTTCTCCGCTTCGCTCCCGATACTTCGCGGGGGCCCGCATGACTGAGCTGCTGGCTGACCCGAGCCTCGCCACCGGCACGTATGGCGCCGAGTCACCTTGGGACGACACGGATCTGGCGCTGGTGTGTCGCCGGACGATCCAGGTCACCCACGACGTGCGCAGTTTCGTGCTCGAGCCGCAGGACGGCCGCCTCGTGCAGCACCTGCCCGGGCAGTACCTCACGGTCACCGTGGCGGTCGACGGCGAGGAGATGCAGCGCTGCTACACCATCTCTTCTCCCCCGACCCGCCCCGGGGCACTGATGATCACGGTCAAGCGCGTGCCGGACGGGCCGGTGTCGAACTGGCTGCACGACCACCTGCGCGTGGGCGAGACGCTGCACGCCACGGGTCCGTACGGCCGGTTCACCATGGCCGAGGACCGGGCGCCGAAGTATCTGTTCCTGTCGGCAGGCAGCGGGATCACCCCGCTGATGTCGATGACGCGCACGCTGTGCGACCGGGGCATGCCCGCTGACGTGGTGTTCGTGCACAGCGCCCGCTCACCACGCGACATCATCTTCCGACGCGAGCTGGATGCGATGGCCGCCGCGTTCGACGGTTTCGCCGTCACCGCCGTCTGCGAGGACGACTCTGTCTCGGAGCGGTGGAGTGGACCTCGCGGGCGGCTTTCGTTGCCGCTGTTGCGTGAGGTGGCGCCGGACCTGCTTGATCGGGAGGTCTTCACCTGTGGACCGGCGCCCTACATGGACTCGGTGCGCAGCATGCTCGCCGAGGCCGGTGTGGACGCCGAGCGGTGCCACGAGGAGAGCTTCTGCTTCGAGCAGCTCGCCGGGCCGGTGCTCTGCCCCGACCCGCTGGAGCCAGAGCCCGGGGCCGGCGCGGCGTCATCTGCCGCTGCGGCCGAGGGAACGACCCCGGTGTTCACCGTGGAGCTGCGGGCCAGCGGCCGACAGATCGAGTGCCCGGCGGACACCACCGTATTGATGGCGGCCTTCCGCGCAGGAGTCAACTTGCCCAGCTCATGCACCGAAGGGGCGTGTGGCACCTGCAAGAGCAGCCTGCTCGCCGGCAGCGTCGACATGCAGCACGCGGGGGGCATTCGCCCGCGCGAGATCGCGCAGGACAAGTTCCTGCCCTGCTGCTCGAAGCCCCTGGAGGACCTGGTCATCGACCGCTGAGTCCGTCCCGGGCATAGCCGTCGGTGCTGTGCGCATGACTGACGTCAGGAGAAGTGCCTGGAGAGGGGGGTCGGGCGTCACCACAAATCACAGCGGGGAACTTGTCGTCGGGCACAAGGCGTGAGGCGTCTACCTGGCCTTGAATGGGGCGGAACGGGGCGGGGCCACGTGCCTCGGCTCCAGCACGATCGCCACGTCCCAAGGAGCGACCCATGTCAGCCGGCACGCCTCAGGAGCACTCCGACGTCCATGTGCCTCCGCACGACCACCACCGCGACGTCACCGGCGGCGCCCTGCGCGCCGGCGTCTTCGGCGCCATGGACGGGCTCGTCTCCAACTTCTCCCTCGTCGCGGGCGTCATGGGTGGCGGCGTGTCCTCGAAGACCGCCATCCTCACCGGACTCGCCGGCCTGGCCGCCGGCGCCTTCTCGATGGCCGTCGGCGAGTACACCAGTGTGGCCTCGCAGGCGGAGGCCATCCATGCCGAGATCGCCAAGGAGAAGCTCGAGATCGCGCGCAACCCGGTCGGCGAGACCCGAGAGCTCGCGAACGTCTACGAAGGCTACGGCGTGACACCGGAGATCGCCCACCGGATGGCACACGAGATCACGACCAACCCGGAGCACTCCTGGCGGGTCCACGCCCGCGAGGAGCTGGGCATCGACGCCGATGACCTGCCCTCGCCCTATACCGCGGCAGGAAGCAGCTTCCTCTTCTTCTCCCTCGGCGCCCTGGTCCCGGTGCTGCCACTCTTCTTCGGCACGACGTCCGTGTTGATCGTCGCCTTGGTCAGTGCGATCGCCCTGTTCCTGTCCGGCGCCATCGTCGCTCGCCTGACGACCCGCTCGCCCTGGTTCGGCGGCGCCCGACAGCTCCTGCTCGGACTCGTCGCCGCAGCAGCGACCTACGGCTTCGGCAGTCTGGTCGGCGGAGGGCTGTCCTGAGCCATGGTGACTGCCGTCGACTACCGGCACATCCCCTCATACGCCGAGCTGAGCTCGCTGGTCCACAGGTGGGAGCGGGAGGCGCCGGAGCTGCTCGCGGTGCAGAGCATCGGCAGGTCCTGGCAGGACCGAGACCTCTGGCTGCTCACCCTCACCAACAGCGCGACCGGGGATCACCGTTCCAAGCCGGCGCTTCTCGTCGAGGCCAACGTCCATGCGGCGGAGCTCACCGCGAGCATGTCGGCCCTGCATCTCACGCACCACTTGCTCAGCAGCTTCGGAGCGGACGAGCGGGTGACTCGCCTGCTGGACCGGTGCACGGTCTACGTCCTTCCCCGGCTCTGCCCGGACGGTGCCGAAGTGGTCCTGAACGAAGGTCGCTACGTCCGGTCCAGCCTCCGCCCGTATCCCGCGCCGGACCCGGCTCCTGGGCTGCACCAACGCGACATCGACGGCGACGGTCGTGTCCTGTTCATGCGGGTCCCTGACGCCGACGGACCTTGGAAGCCGTCAGTCATCGACCCGCGCCTGCTCGTTCGCCGCGCCCCCGACGAGTATGGCGGGGACTACTTCCGGCTCTTCGTCGAGGGCGAAGTCGTCGGGCACGATGGGCTCAGCGTGCCGATCGCGCCGGTGTATGAGGGGCTCGACCTCGCGGCCAACTTCCACTCCGACTACCAGGACCTACCGCGCCGCTCCGACGCCGCAGGCGGCTATGCCGGTTCCGAGCCGGAGATCGCCGCACTCGTGCGAGCGGTCGAGGATCGGCCGAACATCACCGCATACGTCACCTGCCACACGTTCGGTGCCGTCCACCTCCATCCACCGCTGAACGAGGATGACGTCGTCCCGCACGCCGACAGCGAGATCTTCGCCGAGCTCGGCGCTCTGGCGTCGGCTCACACGAGCTACCGGACGATGAGCTACCAGGACCTGAAGCACGTGCCCTATCGGGTCAAGGGTGGGCAACTCGCCTGGTTCTACCAGGAACGCGGCGTCCTTTCGTGGATCACCGAACTGTGGAACCCGCTGCGAGCCGCGGGGATCGACCACTTCCACCCCGCCCGGTGGCTGGTCGAGCACCCGGAGTCCGACGATCACGCACTGTTGCGCTGGAGCGATGAGGAGCTCGATGGTCAAGGCTTCGTCGACTGGTATCCCTTCGACCATCCGCAGCTCGGCAAGGTCGAGCTCGGCGGATGGGATCTCGTGCACTACTGGTACAACCCGCCCTTGCACCGGGTCGAGGCGGAGGTGACCGGCCACACGGACTGGATGGTCGCGCTCGGGCTCGCTCTGCCGCGGCTGACCATCCGCGCCACGACCGTGGACCGGGTGAGCTCCCAGGTCCATCGCGTGAGGGTGGCCGTGGCCAACACCGGCTGGTTGCCCACCAGCGGCACGCACAAGGCCGTGGAGCGCGCGCAGTGCGGTCCGGTGCGCCTCGAGGTCACGGCCACCGGAGACGCCGAGGTCCTCGACGGAGCGGGGCCGGTCGACCTGGGCCAACTGGCCGGTCGGCACGGGGCGCGAACGTCGACCACCTGGTGGGGACACGACGCCGGCACTCCCGATGTCGTCGTGCACGAGTGCCTCGTGCAGACGGGTGGCGGTGCGAGCGAGGTCACCGTCACGGCTCGACACCCACGTGCCGGACTCGCCACCGCGACTATCCCTCTCGACGGGAACCCGACGGACTGACCGGCAGCGCCGATCCGGCGCCGTCGCGTCGGGCCTCACCGTCTTCCGGGGTCCCGGGGTGGTGGCAGGCCACCAGGACGCCGGGGGTCGCCGTCTCGGTCAGCGCCGGTTCGGTGGTCGCGCACTCCTGGGTCGCCCGCCAGCAGCGGGGGTGGAAGCGACAACCCGAGGGTGGGTCGATCGGAGTCGGAGGCTCTCCCTGCAGGACGATCCGGCGATCGCGGGCGTCGTCCTGCGCCGGTGAGGCCGACAACAACGCCGCGGTGTAGGGATGCTGCGGGGCGTCCAGCAACGCCTCCGCCTCGCCCGTCTCGACGATCCGTCCGAGGTACATCACGGCCACCCGGTCGGCGATCTGGCGGACCACACCGAGGTCGTGCGAGATGAAGACGAAGGCGATCCCCAGATCGGACTTGAGGTCGCACAGCAGGTTGATGACCTGGGCCTGGACCGAGACGTCCAAGGCCGACACGGGCTCGTCACACACGACCACCCGGGGGCGGAGCGCGAGCGCTCGGGCGATCCCGATCCGCTGGAGCTGTCCCCCGGAGAACTGGTGCGGGTAGCGGTCCGCGAACTCCGGCTTGAGACCTACGGTTTCGAGCAATTCCTCGACGCGGTTGTTCCGCTCGCGGCGGGGCACCAACCCGGGGTGGACCTCGAAGGGCTCGCGCAGGATGCTCCCGACCGTCATCCGCGGGTTCAGCGAGGTGTAGGGGTCCTGGAAGACCATCTGCACCTCTCGACGCATCCGCCGCCGGGCACGTTCGGTGAGGTGTGCGGTGGGCTCACCCAGCAGCTCGATCTCCCCGGAGGTCGGAGCGTTGAGCAGGGCGAGCATCCGCGCGAGCGTCGATTTGCCACAACCCGACTCCCCCACGATGCCCAGAGTCTCCCCGGCGTGCAGGGTGAGGTCGACCTCGTCGACCGCGTGCACCGTGTCGCGCTGGCGTTGCAGCACTCCGCCCCGCACCGGATAGTGCCGGGTCGCCCCGACCGAGCGGAGGACCACCTCGCCTACTGTCAGATCGTCAGCGGCCACGGGCCATCACCTCCTCCGCCGACCAGCAGGCGGCAGAACGGTCCGGCGCGACCGAGACCAGCGGCGGCATCGTCTGGACACAGTCCCGGGTGCCCATCGGACATCGCGGCGCGAAGGGGCATCCGGGAATCGGTGAGGTCAAGTCAGGAGGGCTGCCCGGGATGGGGCGCAGTCGCTCCCTGCGACTCCCGCGGCCGATGGCTGAGTCGAGCAGCCCGACGGTGTAGGGGTGGGTGGGTGCGGCGAGGACCTGCCCGGCGGGCCCCGACTCGGCGACCCGCCCCGCATACAGGACGAGGATGCGGTCCGCGCTCTGACCCACGACCCCCAGGTCGTGGGAGATCAGCACGAGCGCCATGTCCCGTTCGCGTCGGTGCCGGTCGAGCAGGTCGAGAATCTGTGCCTGCACGGTGACGTCCAGGGCCGTGGTCGGCTCGTCCGCGATCAGCACCTTCGGGTCCCTGGCGAGGGCCATGGCGATCATGGCGCGCTGCCTCATCCCTCCGGAGAACTGGTGAGGGAAGTCCTTGGCTCGCCGCCGGGGATCCGGTATGCCGACGTCCGCCATCAACTCGAGGGTGCGTCTGCGAGCCGCCGCACGACTCACCCCGCCGCACCGGACTGCCTCCGCGATCTGGGCACCGATGGTCTGCACTGGATTCAACGAAGCGAGCGCGTCCTGGAAGATCATGCTCAGGGTGTCCCGGCGAACCGCTCGGCGTCTCTTGTCCGAGAGACCCCGCAGATCCTCCCCCTCGACCACGATCCGGCCCCCCACCTCGGCGCCCTCGCCGAAATCGAGGCCGAGCACCGCGCGAGCGGTCGCGGACTTGCCGCACCCCGACTCGCCCAGGACCGCGAGGAGCTCACCACGCCGGACGTCGAACGACACCCCGTCCACCGCCGTGACCACACCCCTGGAGGTGGGGATGCGCACGCGCAGGTCGGCGACCTGGAGGACCGGCTGGCCAGCGGATGGTGCCGGGCTCATGGGGTGCGCTCCTTTCGCCGGGGTCCCAGCAGACAGGTCTGACTTCGACGCGGGGGTGGTCATGTCGCCAGCTTGGGGTCGAGGCTGTCCCGCAGCGCGTCGCCGAGCATCACGAAGGCCAGCACCGTCAGGGTCAGGAAGATCGAGGGAAAGATCAACAGGTGCGGAGAGCTTGCGTAGTACTGCTGGGCGGTGTTGAGCTGCACTCCCCACGAGATCGTCGGTGACTGCAGCCCCACGCCGAGGAACGTCAGCGCGGCCTCGGCCGTGATGATCGCCCCGATGTTGAGGCCGGCCAGCACCACGACCGGACCGACCGCGTTGAGCCCGATGTGACGCACCAGCAGGCGCGGGACCCCGACCCCCACGCCGCGGGCCGCCTCGATGAAGTCGAGTGCGCGGGTCTCGATCACCGAGGCACGCATCACCCGGGTGAGCGGCGGCCAGGTGAACAGGGTGAGCATCGCCGAGATGCCGAGCACGTCGTGCCGGTCCCAGACGGACAGGATCACGATCATGCCGACGAGTGCGGGGAAGCCGAAGAAGACGTCCATCACGCGACTGATCAGCATGTCGACGACGCCGCCGTAGTAGCCGGCGAGCGTGCCGAGGACAACCGCGATCAGGAGGGTGGCCGCCGTGGTCAGGAGTCCGATGCTGATCGAGGCGCGGGCCCCGTGGATGACGTTGGAGTAGACGTCGCAGCCCTGGATGTCGAAACCGAACGGGTGCCCGGTGGTCGGGCCCTGGGAGGACAGCTTGAGCTGACACACCCGTGGGTCACCGTGGCCGAACCACCCGGCAAACAGCTGCGGGACGATGGCCATCAGCACCATCAGCCCGACGATCACGCCCGGGATCAGCAACCGCGGCCGGGTCCACGCCACCCGGCGGGGCCGTCGCGGCGCCACAGGCACTCCGAGCAGTGCGCCGGCCGGCTCGATCCCGTCAGCAGACCGGCCCAGTGCCTCGCTGGACGGAGACTCGTCCCGGGTGAGCTCGGCGTCGGCTGGCCGGCCCGTGGACGGCTGGCCCGGTGGCTGGCGATCAGTCACGACGCGTCCTGGGGTCGAGGACGCCGTAGAGCAGGTCCACGACGAGATTGATGAACAGGAAGGCGAGGATCAGCAGGGTGCAGATGCCCACGACCACGGGGCCGTTGTGCAGCTTGATGGCCTGAAAGACCTGCATCCCCAGGCCGGGAAGGTTGAAGATCCCCTCGATGAGCACGGCACCGCCGAGCAGACCGCCGAGGCTGAGCCCGAGCAGGGAGACAACCGGGATGAGCGAGTTGCGCAACACGTGTCTGACGACCACGGTGGCCGGCGACAGGCCCTTGACGACCGCGGTGTCGACGTACTCGGCCCGGCTGTTGACCAGCACACTCGCCCGCGTCACCCGGACGGTGGCGGGCAGACCGAGGATCGCGAGCATCAGGGCCGGCAGCAGGTAGCTGCGCGGCCAGCCGTCGGTGATGCCCGTGGCGGGCAACCACTGCAGCTTGACCCCGAGCACGAGTTGGGCGACGTTGGCGATCACGAAGTAGGGGATGCCCAGCAGCAGCGTGGTCCCGCCGAGGATCGCGGTGTCACTGAACTTGTGCCGGCGAATCGCCGCCACCGTGCCGAGGGCGATGCCGAGGATCGCCTCCATCACCCACGCGGTCAGCGCCAGCCGGACGGTCACCGGCCAGCTGGCCGCGATGATGGACGTCACCGTCGTGCCGTTGGGGTCGACGCCCAGGTCGCCGTGCAGCAGGTTGCCCATGTAGTGGACGTACTGCGACCACAGCGGGTCGTCGAGGTGGTAGCGCTCGGTGATCTCTCGCGCGAACGACGGTGACACCGCTTGATTCGGGCCGACGAGGGCCTGGACCGGGTCACCGGGCAGCGCGAAGACGGCGGCAAACAGGATGAACGTCGTCCCGAGCAACACGGGCAGCATGAGGGCCACCCGTCGCACCACATAGCCGACCATCGGTTGCCACCTCCTCCGTGCGCCTCGTGTTGCCGTCCGGTGTGCCCGAGTGCGAGCTGCCCCGTGGGCGCGGGCCCGTCAGCCCACGGTCACCGCCGCGAGATGGGGCCCGCCGAGCACCTCGGGGACCACGTTGCCGATCTTCGTCGAGTGGACCAGCCCGCCCTTGGGGAAGTAGACCGGGGTCAGCGGCACGTCCGTCAGTGCTCGTTCCGCGGCTGCCTTCGACTTGGCGACGGCCTCATCGCTGCTGCCAGCACCGGCCGCCTCGCCGAGGAACTTCTTCACCTCGGCGTTCTCGTAGCCCGTGACGTCAAAGGCACCGGGCGTGAACAGGTTCGTCGTGAGGGAGTACAGGTGCGGGTAGGTCACGCCGGTGTAGAGCAGGAAGGGGCCGTCGATCTTCTGCTGGGCCAGGTTGGTGTAGATCTGGGCGACGTCCTGTGTCTTCGTTTTCACGTTGCTGATCCCGAGTGAGGTCCGGAACTCGTTGGCGATCGCCTTGAGCACCTGGGTCTGGGTCGGGTCGTCGTTGGTCCACAGAGTCAGGCCGCCCTTCCAGTCCCCCAATGCGGACTTCGCCGCGGCCGCGTCGTAACTGCACGAGTCACAGGCGACTCCCTCGGAGCCGAGCAGCGACGGCGGCGCCAGCGTCGTCGCGGGGTCCGCCGAACCGCGCAGTAGGGCCTTGGCGATGGTGTCCCGGTCGATGTCCTGGGCGAACGCCTTACGGACCGCCGCGTCCTTGAACCGTGGGTCCCAGAGCGGGAATCCGAGGTAGACGACGGCGGGGTAGTTCACCGAGACGATCTGGTCCTGGTACTTGGCCTTCGCATCGGCGTAGTTCGTGCCATCGACCAGGGCGAGGTCCACCTGACCGCTCTGGAAGCCGGTGTACAACGCGTTGGGGTCCTGGAAGACCTTGACCTCGATGGTCTTCGCGTGGCCCTTCTCCCCCGCGTAGTCGTCGTTGCGCTGCAGAGTGAGCGTCTGCACGCCGGGCCCGGCGCCAGCGCCCTTGAGTTCATACGGCCCGTTGCCGACCGGCTTGGAGTCGAAGCCCTTGAGATCCGAGAAGGCGCTCTTCGGCATCGGTGCGAACGTGGTGCCGGACAGCAGGTAGGGGAACATCGAGTTCGGGGCGTTGAGCGTCACCGTGAGGTGCTGCTTGTCGACCACCTTGACCCCCGCGAGCTTGGTGGTCTTGGCCGTGCCGCTCGCGGGGTTGAGCGCGTCGTATCCCTTGATGATGTTGAACTGGCTGTTGCCGATCCACCCGTTCTTGCCGAGGGCGGTGGCGTTCCAGGCGTCGGCGAAGGACTGGGCGGTGACCGCTGTGCCGTCGCTGAACGTCCAGCCGCTCTTGAGGGTGATCTGCCAGACCTTCTGGTCCTTCGACGTCACCGATTTGGCGACCGCCATCTCCACCTCCTTGCTCTGGGGATCGATGGTGGTCAGCGGGGTGAACAGCGCGTAGTCCAGGAAGCTGTTGGCTCCGGCGCCGGGCGTCAGGTGGGCCAGGAAGCTGTTCAGGATGCCGACGCTGAACGAGCCGTCCGTGTTGCCCGTGCCGTCGCCACCGGCAGTTTCCTCGCTTCCACCGCCTCCGGAGCACGCCGTGAGACCGAGCGAGACGACCAGGCCGGCCACGACCATCGTCCGGGCAGGGCGTGGAGGGCGGCGGTGGTTCTGGGAGTTCGAGGGAGGGGTCATGGGGTTGGTCTCCTGCTCTCGGGCGGCCGGGTGGGCCGATGGTCCTCGTGGGTGGACTGCGTCAGCTCGCTTCGTTGTCAATCCCGGTGAAGCCTCAGGACATCGCTTGTGGTCCACGACGGGTCTCAACCATCCGTCCGGCTCGGTGCGGTGGCAGTCAGGTGCTCACCAGCGGACAGAATGGCACCGTACTGGATCGCCACGAGATCACGGATCGGCAGCACGTCGAGTCCGGCGTGGCTCTCCGTGGCGCGCGCCAACCAGGCCTCGTGCCGCTCCGCGAGATCGGCCAGGGCTTCCTGGGGTCGGACACCGTCCGGCAGACCCTCGAGCCCGCGGCGCAGCATCCCCGCGTAACGCAACCTGAACGAGTCCGCGACGTCCTCGATGGAGCGCAGCTCGGCGACCGTGCCCTCACGCCGGGTCTCCGGGCGCTCCGCCCGCCTCCGGGCGCTCGTCGGGACGGTCGCGAGGGCCTCACGAAAGTAGGCGCTGGCCCGCAGCAGTGGGCTGGCATCGACGTCGGCCGCGGGCACGTGGTCCAGTCCGCGCGCCATGAGCGCGACCACGTCCGCGATGTCGGCGGCCTGCCGGCGCAAGGCCAGGTCGAGCCGGTCACCGCCGGGGGCCTGGTTTCCGGCAGCCGGGTCCCGCCAGTACGGCAGCTCACTGACCAGGGTGAGCGTCCCGTGCCGACCGGCGTAGGCGGCACTGGTCGACCCGG
>CAYRLV010000021.1:14876-21090 GCA_964425155.1 uncultured Ornithinicoccus sp.
CTGACCAGGGTGAGCGTCCCGTGCCGACCGGCGTAGGCGGCACTGGTCGACCCGGACGGCACCGCGATCGGGTCCAGGCCGAGCGACTCGGTGTAGTCGTAGGCCTCCTCGGCGCCCGACCACAGGTGGATCCCGTCCGCGAGGATCGTGATGAACGGCGCCTCGGGCTCCCCCACGTGCAACTCGACTCCGAACCGTCCGGGCAGTCGGCCGAGGCGGTCGTAGAGGGGAGGAACCGGTTCCGAGAGGTAGAAGTAGGCTCCGCCGAGCTCGCTGTTGTGCAGCGAGCACATCAGGGCCGGACGGGTCTGGTCGATCAACCCCATCAGTGCCCGTGTCTCGGGGAGCACGTCGTCGAAGGCCGCCCGCTTGTAGTGGAACGGGAAGGTCCACTCCACCTGCTCGTTGCCGGCCGGTCGGTAGAAGTGCCGCGCATAGTGCGGCAGGGTGAACGGTCCACGCAGCCAGCCCGCGTTGAGGGCCAGTCCGTCCGGATCGACGCAGGGCACCAGGTGCCAGCGGTATGCGGTGCCGAGACCCAGCGCTCCTCCCTCCCCCAGCCGGGCGGCCAGGTGGAGCGTGGTGAGACCACCGATCGGCTCGTTGGGGTGCGGGAGACCGAAGACGATCGCGTCCCGGGGCCCGTCACCGATGGTCAGGCAGTCGATCGGACGCCCTTCGCGACTGTGGCCGATCGTGCGGACCGTGCCGTGCCCCTGGGCCGCGATGGCGTGCAGGCGACCGGTCAGCTCCTCCGGCCCGAGGAAGACCTCGTGGACCGGTACGCTACCGAGCTCCTGCTCGAGCCGGCCGTCGGGCAACTCCGGTCGCGCGCTGCCGGGCCGGACGGCGGACGGCACCGAGGGCGCCGGTGTGGGTCGGGGACCACTCATACCGACCCATTATCAAGCCTCATGCTTGGTCCTCCCTTGTCGCATCCGTCAGCACCGGAGGATGCCGGTTGTGTCGCGCCACAAGGCGTCGAGCGCCACGCGTGGAACTCGTCGCTGGCCTCCGATTAGGGTGGCGCCATGGCCGACCCCATCGATCGGGAGCGCGTGGCCGGGACGCAGACGGGGGACGGCGACGGTCAGTGCACGCTTCGGGAATGCCTCGACATCCTGGGGCCCGTCGTGCTCCGCGCGCGCCTCACCCCGCGCGGCACCGACCTCCCGATCGGTGAAGTGGTCATCGCCGGCCCGGGCGATGCGCTGCCCCCGACGGAGTCGGCGGTCCTGCTGCTCGTCGGCGCGCCGGGGGACTCCGCCGCGGCCCTACGGATGATCGAGCGGGCCGGCGTCCACGACTACACCGCCGTCGTCGTCCGCGAGCTCGGCCAGGAGACCACGACCGCGGTCGCCGACGAGGCAGAGCGGTCGGGAGTCGCGTTGCTCGAGACGCCGGCCGAGACCTCCTGGCACCACCTGAGCGACCTGCTCTCAGCCTCCATCGCCATCGGCTCGGTGAGCGACGAGGATGTCGGGGCCGGTGCGGCGGATCTGTTCTCGTTGGCCAACTCCATCGCCGGACGGGTCGGTGGCGCAGTGACGATCGAGGACCCCCAGGGACGCGTCCTGGCCTACTCCTCGTTGCCCGGCCAGGAGATCGACGACCGTCGACGTGACTCCATCGTCGGTCGACGGACTCCGGAGCGTCCGGAGAACGCCGACGAGTACAAGCGCGTCATCCAGGCCCGCGGCAAGGCGGTCCGCTTCGACTTTCCCGACCCGAGCCGCGAGTCCTCCCGGCTGGCCGTGGCCGTCTACGCCGGGAGCGAGGCCGTCGGTCTGATCTTCGCGCTCGACCATGACTCCTCCCTCGGAGACCAGGCCCCGGCCCAGCTCGAAGAGGCCGCGCGGTTGACCGCCCTCCACCTGCTCCGCAGCCGCGCCCAGCAACACCCCCAGCGGTGGGCCCAGGCCGAAGCGTTGCGATCCCTGCTCGACGGAGTCGGCTCGCCCGCTTCGGCGGCCGACCTGCTCGGCGAGGTCGCCGCGGGCGCCAGCATCGTGATCGGAATCGCTGCCGCGTCGGAAGGATCGACCGACCTGTCGATGACTCGCGTCCCGGACGTCATCGGGGTCCAGTGCCGTGGCTGGGCCAACTCCGGCGTCACGACCCTGATCGGTGAACGGGTCTATGCCCTGCTCCCGGTCCCGGCGAGCACGACTGACCTGGACGAGCGGCTGCGCCGGTTCGCGACCAGCCTGACCTCGACGGTCCACCGATCGACCGGCGTCGCGGTCCGGGCGGCCATCGGTCCAGTCGCCGACTCGGTGGAAGACGTGCCGCTCTCGCGACGGGTGGCAGACCGGATCCTCGCGGCGATGGCGACCAGCCGGGCGCCGATGGACGTCGCGGCACTCAAGGACGTCCGCGCCGCCATCGTCTTCGACGAGATCGCCGAACGGGAGCGACACATGCTCGACTACTACGGCGGTCCGGCAGACATCCTCCTCGAGCATGACGCGGAGCACGGCACGGACTACGCGGCGACGCTGCTCGCGCACCTGGAGGCGTTTGGTCGGACGGATCTCGCGGCGAGGCGGCTGATGGTCCACGAGAACACGTTGCGCTACCGGATCCGGCGGCTCGGCGAGAACTTCGACCTCACCTTCGACAACCCGGACGACCGGCTGCTCGCTTGGTTGCAGCTGCGGGTCGCCTTCGACCGTCGCCGCGGCTGACCAAGCCTGTTGCCGGGCACAACACAGCCCGGAAGTTTTGCCGCCTGCCACAAGGCCATGACGTCGCCCCCTGCCTAGCGTGGGGCTCGCGCCGGGTCGTCCGGTGGTCGCGCCGTGCGAGTCGGAGGTCGAGTGGTGCTGTTCAACGAGCTTCACGTCATCGACGACCTGGCCGTCGTCCGTTCGCTGCTGGACCGGCACCCCTGGGCGACGATCGTCAGCGACGGGACCGGGCAGGGCCCGGTCGTGTCACACCTGCCCGTCGTGCTGGATCCGGAGCGAGACGATGCCACCCTGCTGGGCCATCTGGCCCGCGTGGACGCTGAGGAGCACCAGCTCGGTGAGCACCAGGTGGTCCTCATCGTCCGCGGACCTGAGGGTTACGTCTCACCGACGCTCTACCAGCCGCACGGACCGTTCGTGCCGACGTGGAACTTCGTCGTCCTCCACCTTCACGGGACACCCGAGATCCTCGACGAGTCCGACACCTGGGAAGTGCTCGAACGCACCGTCGAGCGCTGTGAACGCGACTTCGGGCAGCCGTGGCAGCTGGACTCGGTCCGGGAGTACGCCGACTCTCTCCGCCCGTGGGTGACCGGCTTCCGACTCACACCGACGCGGTTGGTGACCAAGGCCAAGCTCAGCCAGGACAAGCCGCACGAGGTCGTGAGCCAGCTCCTGGCCGCCTTCCACTCGGACGGAGAGTATGCCAATGAGCCGCTCGCGGCAGCCATGCGTGAACTCGGTGGCGCATGAGCGATCCCACAAAGCCACCCCACCAGGTTTTCCGCTCGCCAGTTTGCTCAGATAGGCCGCGGAGGCCCCGGCAGTTCTCCGCTGCGCTCCGATTCTTCGCGGGGACTCCGACATGAGACTCGTGCTGCGTGGTGTGCGGCTCGGTGCGTCGGGTCCCGTCGGCGACGTGCTCGTCGTCGACGGGCTGATCGAGTCGGTCGGGGCGCACGTCGACGCTACTCCCGACGATCGCGTGGTGGCCGGGACCGACCTGACCGTACTCCCCGGCCTCGTGGACGCCCACGTCCACCTCACCCAGTGGGCACTGGCGCGTCGGCGCGTGGACGTCTCGAGCGCCGGTTCCCCCGAGCAGCTGGTCGAACTCGTGGTTCGTGACCTTGACGCGGGGCGACGCCCGCGCGAGGAGCTCGTCACGGCATACGGGTTCCGCAGCGCCACCTGGCAGCGACAGCCGGACGGTGCGGCCTTCGAGCGGGCGCTCCCCGGCCGCCGGGTCCTCGCCATCAGCAACGACCTGCACACGGCCTGCCTGAGCCCCGCGGCTGCGCGTGCCCTCGACCTCCCCCTCCCCCCGTCCGGCGTGGTCCTCGAGGCCGACGCGCTCGCACTGATGGCGCGGCTCACCGACACTCCGGCCGAGGTCACAGATCAGTGGGCCCTCGAGGCCCTCGACGCGGCGGCGGGGCGCGGCGTGACGGGCATCGTCGACTTCGAGGTCGCGGACAACCTCGGTGTGTGGGCACGGCGGGCCGCGCTGACCACTGACCTGCCGGTCGGTGTCGTGGCCACGATCTATCCCGAGCACCTGGATGCCCCCGTCCGCGCGGGTCTGCGGAGCGGGGACGTCCTGCCGGGCACCGCAGGGCGCGTCACGGTCGGGCCGCTCAAGGTGTTTGTCGACGGCTCGCTCAATGCTCGGACGGCGTTGTGCCACAAACCGTTTGCGGGTGGGACGGACCACGGGCTGCTCGTCACACCGGAGCCGGTGCTGCGCGAGCTGATGGCGACGGCCCACCGGTCGGGCATCGCTGCCGCGATCCACGCGATCGGCGACCGGGCGGCCTCGGTCGCCCTGGATGCCTTCGCCGCGACCGGAGCCGTGGGCCGCATCGAGCACGCTCAGCTGATGGGCCGGGAGGACATCCGGCGGATGGCCCGGCTGGGCCTGGTCGCGGGCATCCAGCCCCGGCACGCGCTCGACGACCGCGCGGTTGCCGAACAGGTCTGGGGAGACCGGCTTTCGGACGCCTTCCCGCACGGCGCGCTGGTGCACGCAGGCGTGCCCGTCGAGATCGGATCGGATGCGCCCGTGTCGCCGCTCGACCCCTGGCTCGGCGTCTCGGCAGCCGTCCACCGGTGTCTCGACGGCGGAGCTCCGTGGCAGCCGGACCAACGGATCCTGCTCGCCGACGCGCTCGCAGCAGCCTGCGGTGGAAGGCGCGCCATACGCACAGGTGAGGTCGCGGACCTGGTTGTCGTCCGAGGGGACCCCGCGCACATGTCACCGTCGGAGCTCGCGGCGCCCGAGGTGGTCGCCACCGTCGGCGGTGGCCGGATCACGTGGATCGACGGGGCGCCCGTGTCTGACGAGGACCCGGTGCTCAACCAACGCACATACTGAAGAGCAACCACATCGCAGAGGAGACGAATCCGTGGATGCAGCCGTATGGGGCCTCATGGTCGCTGTGTTCCTGGCGTGCTTCGTGGAGATGGTCGAAGCCGTCACGATCGTGCTGGCCATGGGCTATACCCGCAGCTGGCGCTCCAGCCTGATCGGCGTCGGCGCCGCCTTGGCCGCGCTCGTCGTGGTGACCGCGGTCATGGGCTACGCCCTGGTCAACTACCTCCCCGAGTCGGCGCTCCAGCTGGTCATCGGTGGCCTGCTGCTCGTCTTCGGCCTGCAGTGGCTGCGGAAGGCCATCCTGCGATCGTCGGGCCGCAAGGCCGTTCATGACGAGGACGCCATCTTCCAGGAGGAGGTCGAAGCCGCCCGCGCCGCCGGAGACCGTGGCGCAGGGTTCGACCTGTTCGCCTTCATGGTCTCCTTCAAGGGGGTCTTCCTCGAGGGCATGGAGGTGGTCTTCATCGTGATCACCTTCGGCCTGAACGCCGACAACGTGCCCGCTGCGGCAGTTGGTGCCGCCTGCGCCGTCGTCCTGGTGCTCGGCCTGGCCATCGCGCTGCGTCGACCGTTGGCGATGATCAACGAGAACCTGCTGAAGTATGCGGTCGGCCTGCTCCTCGCGGCCTTCGGCACCTACTGGGCCGTCGAGGGCCTCGGCATCTTCCGTGCCGGCAGGGAGAGCCTCGAGTGGCCGGGGCACGACCTGGCCATCCTGGTGCTGCTGGCGACATGGCTGATCCTCAGCCGAGTGTTCGTGGCGGCGCTGCGCCAGCCCGGGGGTTCGACGAGTGGCTCGACCTCGGACTCCACTGCTTTCTCCCAGGAGGCGAAATGAAGGCCCTCAAGGCATTCGGACAGTTCTGGTACGACTTCATCATCGGCGACGACTGGAAGATCGCGGCCGGTGTGGTCCTCGCCCTCGCGGTCGCCTGCGCCCTGATGCTCGGCACGGGCCTCACCGACGCCGCTCTCACGGTCATCGGTGCCCTGCTCGTCGTGGCGGCCTTCACGCTCTCGCTGGTCATCGATGTCAGGACCCACCGTCGGTAGGTTCCGGCCAGTCGGCGCCTCGTCGTGATCTGGCCTCTGCGAACGGGATGAGGACCGCCCGAACGCATGGGGGCGTGCCGTCCCAGGCCCGCGATTC
>CAYRLV010000022.1:0-6971 GCA_964425155.1 uncultured Ornithinicoccus sp.
CGCGACCTTTCAGCGGCGGGGGTCCGGGAGGAGCAGCAGGTGCAGCAGCCCGGCCGCCAGCGCGAGGAACAGCCCGGCGTCGAGGTAGTGGCAGAACATCGCGCCGAGGTAGGACGGACCGCCCCAGGCGTTGACCGTGAAGTTCGGGTCGAGCCCGCCCGTGACCTGCATCCCGACGCGGAAGGCCATGAACGCCATCAGCGCCGCGGGGAGCAGACCGACCAGCACGCGGAGCGCCACGGTGGGCTGCCGAAGCGAACGGAGCGTGTGACGGATCCGCCGTTCGGCCCGCTGCCCGAGCGGCGCGAGCAGCAGGAGCCGGCGGGGCGCCTCCGGTCCCCGCCGACGGTGCCACCAGACGGCCCCGGCGAGGAGGATCGCGGCGACCGCGGCGAGAGCGAGGTGCGGCCCCCACGCCGCGGTGTCCGGTCGGTGCTCCTCGGGCAGTTGCGACCGGCCGAGGTAGGTGACGACACCGGCGACCATCCCCGCGGCCAGCAGGACGCCCGCGACGGTGAGCAGCGGGCGGGACAGCAAGTCGGACGTGCGAGTGGCGGCCGGGGCAGCGGTGCGGATGGGGGATGAGGAGGACACGGACCCACCCTCTCAGGCGCCTCAGGCAGCAACAAACGGGTTCCCGACGGCATCGCCCGGCCCGAGACTTGGCAGGATGGCGCGGTGGGATTCACCCGAGCCGAGCTGGAGGCCTGCCGTGGTCGCACGGTGGACGACCTCGTCGGTCCCGGGGTGCGGCTGCTCTTCGTCGGCATCAACCCGAGCCTGTGGACGGCGGCCACGGGTGCGCACTTCGCGAGGCCGGGCAACCGGTTCTATGCCGCGCTGCACCTGGCCGGGATCACCGACCGCGTCTTCGACGCGTCCGCCGGTATGACGGACCAGGACCGGGCGGCACTGGTCGCCCGCGGCGTGGGCATCACCAACCTGGTGCGTCGCGCCACGGCACGGGCGGACGAACTGACCCCGGAGGAGTTGCGCGCCGGGGGCCGCGCGCTGCGTGACCTCGTGCGGCGCCACCAGCCGCGAGTCGTGGCGGTCGCGGGAATCACCGCCTACCGGAAGGCTTTTGGGGAGCCGCACGCCGCGTCCGGGCGCCAACCGGAGCCGTTCGAGGATGCGGCGCTGTGGGTGGTGCCCAACCCGAGCGGGCTCAACGCGCACGAGACCCCGCAGAGTCTCGGCACGGCATACCGGGCCGCGGCCGTGGAGGCGGGTGTCGTCGCCGCTACCGAGGGGTGAGGTGCCGATGCATCACGTGCAGGCCGACGCGACCGTGCCGGCGTGAGTCGAACGCCTCCGGCACGGTGCCGACGACCTCGAAGCCCAGTGACTGCCAGAGCCGGACGGCGCCGGTGTTGGTCTCGACGACCGCGTTGAACTGCATCGCGGCGTAGCCCTGCTCGGTGGCCCACCCGATCACGTGCTCGCCCAGCGCGCGGCCGACACCCTGTCCGCGGGCTGCGGGGCCGACCATGAAGCTGGCCGTGGCGACGTGGGCCCCGCGGCCGGGACGGTTGGGTCCGGCCTTGGCGCTGCCGAGGACCGTGCCGTCGTCGTCCACGGCCACGAAGCACTGGTCCGGTGGCGGCGCCATCCACAGTGCCCGGGCCGCCTCGCCGTCCAGGTCCTCCGGATACGCGTAGGTCTCGCCGTCGGCGACGATCTGCCGGAAGAACGGCCAGATCGCGCCCCAGTCGTCCTTCGTCGCCTCGCGGATCCGCATGCGCCCAGAATACGGGCGGTCCCGCGACCTCGATGTCACAGAAGCCAGCGGCCGCGTGTCCTCACCGTGCAGACAGTTTCTTCAGTATCGGGAAGGTGAGAGTCGTGAAGGTGTTCGTGGCAGGGGGTACCGGGGTAGTGGGTCGGCGGCTGGTGCCCCAGCTGGTGGCGCGCGGTCACCAGGTCACCGCGACGACGACGAGTGCGGGCAAGTTGGGCCTGATCGATCGGCTGGGTGGCGAGGGGGTCGTCATGGACGGGCTGGACGCGGCGTCGGTGCACGAGGCGGTCGCCCACGCCCGCCCCGACGTGGTCGTCCACGAGATGACCGCCATCCCCGGCACGCCCGACTTCAAGCACATCGATCGGTGGTTCGCCCAGACGATCCGGCTGCGGACCGAGGGCACCGACCACCTGCTGGCGGCGGCCGAGGCCACCGGCGTGGACCACGTCGTGGCACAGAGCTACGGCAGCTGGAACGGCCTGCGCGAAGGAGGCTGGGTCAAGACGGAGGAGGATCCGCTCGATCCGTTGACGGGGACCGCGGCGCAAGGTCTCGCGGGCGCGTTGCGTCACGTGGAGGAGGTCGTCACCCGGGCCGGCGGGGCGGCGCTGCGCTACGGCTGGCTCTACGGGCCCGGCACGATGGACGATCTGCTCGCGCCGGTGCGCAAGCGGCAGTTCCCGGTCGTCGGCGGAGGCGAGGGCCACACCTCGTGGGTCCATGTCGATGACGCGGCCAGCGCCACTGTCGTGGCGGTGGAGCAGCGGGCCACGGGTGTCTTCAACATCGTCGACGACGAGCCTGCGCCGGTCAACGAGTGGTTGCCCCACCTGGCCGAGGTTGCCGGCGCGAAAGCACCGATGCACGCCCCGAAGTGGTTGGCCAAGATCGCGGCCGGCCAGGTCGCCGTGCTGATCATGACGGAGGGTCGAGGCTTCTCCAACGCGAAGGCCAGGGACCAACTGGCCTGGAAGCCCCGATACTCCTCCTGGCGCGAGGGATTCAAGACTGCGCTGGAATGACGCCGTCCCGCGGCCGGGTCGCCTCCTCGAGCAGCTGCAGCACGTGCCGGAACGGCTTGCCGGTCGCCCGCGCCATGCCGAGTTCGCAGGTGCGGTTGGCCGAGGCGTATGCCGTGCACGTGCGCCCGGCGAGCCAGGTCGCCTCCGGGGCGGTCGCCGACGCGGTCAGCTCGGGGTGGAGCAATCCGCGGTCACCGGCGAATCCGCAGCAGCCCCAGTCGGTCGGGGTCACGACCTCGTCCGTGATGAAGCCAGCGACCTGCTCCATCGCCGCGACGGCGCCCAGCTCCACCTGGGAGCAGGTGGGGTGCAACGCGATCGAGGCCAGCGGCCGGGTCACGGTGAGCCGGGGCAGCAGCCGCTCGGCCGCGAAGACCACCGAGTCGACGACGTCGAATGCGGTGGAATCGCCGTCCAGCATGCCCACCAACCCGTGCGTGCAGGACGACGCGTCGCAGACCACGGGCAGTCGCCCGCCGTCGGTCGCCGCGCGTAGTGCCGGGACGACGCGCTCGCGCATCACGGCGTAGCCGTCGAGCTTGCCCTTGGACTTCCACGGTGTCCCGCAGCACAACCCGTCGATGCCTTCCGGAGAGCGCACCGGCACGCCGGCCCGGTGGCACAGCACCGCCAACGCCTCCGCGCCGGAGAGTCCGTCGGCCGGTTCCGGCCCGAACATCGTGCCGATGCAGGCGGCGAAGAGCACCGCCTGCGGGTCCTCGGGGTCCAGCCGCTGGCGGCGACGTCCGGACGCGGGCAGCGCCGCGTCATACAGGGGCACGCGATCGGAGCCGAGCAGGCTGCGTGCCGCTCGCGTGACGGCGGTCGGCAAGGCTGCCGGCACGGCGCCGGCCGCACTCAGCGCCGCCCCGGCCACGACGGTGCCGGGGCCCCAGCCGCGGGCGGCGCCCCGCCAGGCGACTTCCTCGACCCGCCCGGTCTGCTGGTGCCGCAGCCGGCGGACCAGGTCGCCGGTGTTGATCTGCACCGGGCAGGCCGTCTGGCACATGCCGTCGACCGCACAGGTCTGCACGGCGTCGTAGTCGTAGTCACGCTCGAGCTCGGCCAGCAGGTCGAGGTCGCCGCGCTGTCGGGCGGCGGCCATCTCGCGGCGCACGACGATCCGCTGCCGCGGCGTGGTGCTGAGATCCCTGCTGGGACAGACCGGTTCGCAGTATCCGCACTCGACACACCGGTCGACCTCCTCCTCGACCGTCGCGGTGAGCTTGAGGTCGCGCAGGTAGGAGCCCGCGTCGTCGGAGAGCACCGAGCCGGGGTTGAGCAGGCCGCGGGGGTCGACCAGGGCCTTCACCCGGCACATCACGTCGTAGAGCTCGTCGCCGTACTGCCGACGCACGAACGGCGCCATGATCCGCCCCGTGCCGTGCTCGGCCTTGAGCGACCCGCGCTCGCCGAGCACCAGGTCGACCATGTCCGCGGTGAACGCCTCGTAGCGCTCCATCGCCTCGGGCTGGTCGAACCGTTCGTTGAGCAGGAAGTGCACGTTGCCGTCGCGGGCGTGCCCGAAGATCACCGACTCCTCGTAGCCGTGCCGGTCGAACAGCACGCCGAGTTCCCGGCAGGTGCCGCCGAGCCGGTCGACCGGCACGACGACGTCCTCGAGCAGCGCGTTGGTGCCGCTCGGGCGGGCGCCGGCCACCGCGCTGTAGAGGCCCTTGCGGATCCGCCACATCCGGGCGCGTTGCGTCGCGTCCGTGGTCAGGGACGGGGGTGCCTGGAGCGGCAACGCGTCCAACGCGGGTGCGGCCGTATGGCGGGCGGTCGCCAGCTCGTCCTCGGTCGGCCCCTGGAACTCGACCAGCACCGCAGCCTGCTGGTCGACCCGCAACTGCCGGATCACGTCCGGGCACTGCGGGTCTCGGGCGGACACCCGCAACGAGGCGGCGTCGAGCAGCTCGGCGGTCACCGTGCCGGCCTCGATCAGCGCAGGGACCGCGGAGGTGGCCGACTCGACGTCGTCGAAGACGAGCAGCCCGGTTGCCACGTGGGGGAGGACCTCGACCGTGCGGAAGGTGGCCTCGGCCACGAAACCGAGCGTGCCCTCACTGCCGACCATCAGGTGCACGAGGATGTCCAGCGGGTCCTCGTGGTCGAGGAAGGCGTTGAGCCCGTAGCCCATCGTGTTCTTCATCGAGAACTGCTGCTCGATCGTGGCCACCGACTCCGGCCGGTCGAGGATGCGCCGGCGCAGCCGCAGCAGCCCCTCGTGCAGCTCCGGCTCGGCCTGCGCCAGGTGTCGCGAGGCCCCGGGCTCGGCCGAGTCGAGCACCGTCCCGGTCGGCAGCACGAGCACCATCGACTCGATCGTGCGGTAGGTGTTGAACCGCGTGCCGCAGTGCATGCCCGAGGAGTTGTTGGCGACGACTCCGCCCACGGTGCAAGCGATCTCGCTCGCGGGGTCGGGACCGAGCTTCCGCCCGAACCGGGCCAGGTGCGCGTTGACCCGGCCGATCGTCACGCCCGGCTGCACCCGCACCCGGCGGCCCTCGTCGAGCACCTCCAGGTCCGTGAACCGGTGCCGGGTGTCCACCAGCACGCTGTCACTCAGGGCCTGGCCGGACAGGCTGGTCCCTCCCGAGCGGAAGGTCAGCGGCAGCGCGGCCTCGTCGCAGGCCCGGAGCAGCCGCGCGACGTCGCCGGTATGGCGAGGGGTCACCACGACCCGCGGCACCAGCAGGTAGTGCGAGGCGTCGTGCGCCATCCGGACGCGGTCGATCGACCTGCTGCTGACGGCATCCGGGCCGAGCTCGGCGGTCAAGCGGGCGGCGAGCCGGGAGTGCGAATCGTCGACGTCGTCCACCATCCGGTCAGACCTCGCCACGGGACAGGGCGTCGACGATGTGCTCGGCCTGACGGATGGCGAGGGCCACGATGGTCAGGGTCGGGTTGGCGGCCGCACCCGTGGTGAAGACCGACCCGTCGCTGAGGTAGAGCCCCGGCACGTCGTGCGCCCGGCCGAAGCCGTCCACCACCCCGTCGCGCGGGTCGGCGCTCATCCGGCAGGTGCCGAGGTTGTGCGTCGACGGGTAGGGCGGCGTGTGGTGGCTGCCGACGGAGCCGGCCGCCTCGTAGACGAGGCTGCCCTGGCGGTAGGCGTGCTCGCGCATGGCCACGTCGTTCGGGTGGTCGTCGAAGTGCACGTCGGCCACCGGGAGGCCGAACCGGTCGGTGACGTCGGGGTTCAACGTGATCCGGTTGGTCTCCTGCGGCATGTCCTCGCCGACGATCCACAGCCCGGCCGTGTTGGCGTAGGCATCCATGATCTCGGTGAATTCCCGACCCCAGGAACCCGGTTCGACGAAGCTGGCCAGGAAGGCCGGGCCGAGCGCGAGGGTCTCGAAGTAGTAGCCCCCGGCGAACCCGCGCGAGGTGTCGTGCCGGGCCTCGTCGGCGATGATGCCGGCCATCGTCTCGCCGCGGTACATGTGCACCGGCTTCTCGAACCGGGCGTAGACCGATCCGGTCGTGTGCCGCATGTAGTTGCGGCCGACCTGACCGGAGCTGTTGGCCAGCCCGTCGGGGAACATCGCGCTCGCGCTCATCAGCAGCAGCCGCGGCGACTCGATCGAGTTGCCGGCCACGCACACGACCTTGGCCGCCTGCCGGTGCAGGTGGCCGTGCTTGTCCAGGTAGACGACGCCGTCGACCCGGCCCTGCGGATCGTGGGTGATCTGCACCGCCTGGCTCTCCGGCCGCAGGTCGAGCTTGCCGGTCTCGAGGGCCCGCGGGATCTCGCGCACCAGCGTGCTCCACTTCGAGCCGTTCTTGTCGCCCTGGAAGTTGAACCCGTCCTGGACCGAGGCCGGACGCCCGTCGTAGGGCTCGGCGTTCGTGGCGTAGGGGCCGGTGGCGTAGAAGCGGTAGCCGATTCGCTCGGCGCCGTTCGCCAGGACCTTGTAGTTGTTGTTGGCCGGCAGCGGTGGACGACCGTGCCGGTGCGTGGACCCGAGGGCCTGCTCGGCCCGGTCGTAGTAGGGGGCGAGGTCGTCCAGGGTGATCGGCCAGTCGAGCAGGTTGGCGCCGTCGATCCGTCCGTAGGTGCTGCGCGTGCGGAACTCGTGCGGGTGGAACCGCGGGGTCGCGCCCGCCCAGTGCGTCGTCGTGCCGCCCACGGCCTTGACGATCCACGCGGGCAGGTTGGCGAAGTCCTGGGTGATCCGCCAGGACCCGGACGTGGTGCGGGG
>CAYRLV010000022.1:7071-11759 GCA_964425155.1 uncultured Ornithinicoccus sp.
CCCTCTCCCCGGCCGAACGGAGGCTGGGGCGCCAGGGGCACGAAGGCGACCGGCCCGTCATACTCCTCGATCCGCGGGTCCGGCAGCCAGTCCAGGTCGTCGAAGCCGCGGTCGACGTAACCGCCCTGGTCGAACGACGGCCCCTCGTAGCCGAGCAGCTCCCAGACCTCGTGGTCGTCGTAGAAGCTGACGATCGCGGTGCTGCGGACCAAGCGGAAGAAGGGGGTGTGCTCGACGTGCCGGAGCGTCGTGGTCGCGGCCTCCTCGTCGAGGTCGGTGAAGCTGCCCCCGGCCAGGCCGTCCAGGCTGCGGAGCCCCTCGGCGAGCACGGTCTGCAGCCAAGCGGATTCGGCGGCGGCGGCGATGACCGTGTCGGCCGTGCGCTCGTAGGGGCCGTCGGGGAACCGGTCGTGCGGGTACGTCACGCGGAGCACCCGGACCAGGGTGGCGCGGGCCGCATCGGTGAGGGTGGTCTCGTCCCGCTCGGGGGACGGCGTCGCGTCGGTCACGGGCCTCGCCTCCTGGCCCCACCTTAGAGGTGCGGGACCGCGTGGGACAGGGGCGTCGAGGTCGGTCGAGGCCTGACACTGCTCCCGGCTGCCTCGTCAGAGAGGTGACGGGCTGGGACGCCCGAGTCATCGACCAAGGGACACACTCATGGATCTCGCACTGTGGATCATCGCGGGCCTGCTGGCGGCTGCCTTCCTGCTGGCCGGCTCGGCCAAGCTGCTGCTGCCGCCGGCGAGGCTGGCGCAGGCTCCGGGAGGTGGATGGGCCGAGGACTTCAGCCCGGGTTTCGTCAAGACCCTCGGCGCCCTCGAGGTCCTCGGCGCGGTGGGACTGATCCTGCCTGCCGCGCTCGACATCGCCCCCGTGCTCGTGCCGCTCGCCGCGATCGGCTTGGGCATCATCATGGTCGGCGCCGCCGTGGTGATGGTCCGGCGGGCGGAGCCGAAGCACGCACTGGTCAACCTGACCTACCTGTCGCTCGCCCTGCTGGTGGCGATCTTCCGCTTCGGACCGGAGTCGTTCACCCGCTGAGGGATGCCGGCCGTGTCACAGACCGGTGTGCCGACGTGTCCTCCTGTCGAAACCGACGAGCGGAACCGACCGAGCAGGGAGGACATCATGACGGCATCGCGACAGCACCGGACCGTGGCGCTGGTCACCGGAGCCAACAAGGGCATCGGCCACGCGATCGCCAGCCAGCTGGCGGACACGGGCATGACGGTGCTGCTGGGGGCCAGGGACCCGCAGCGCGGTGAGCAGGCCGCCGCGCAGCTGCGCGCGGCCGGTGGCGACGTGCACGCCCTGATGCTGGACGTGACCGACGAGGTCACGATCGGCGCGACCGCGGACTGGATCGAGGAGCAGTTCGGCCACCTCGACGTGTTGGTCAACAATGCCGGGATCACCGGCTCGGGCCAGGTCTCGCCGGTGGACGCCGACGACCAGACGCCGAGCTCGGTGGACCTGGACATGGTGCGGGCGGTGTTCGAGACCAACGTCTTCGGCGTGATCGCGACGACCAACGCGATGCTGCCGCTGTTGCGGCGATCGCCCGCACCGCGCATCGTCAACGTCAGCAGCCATGCCGCGTCGCTGGCCGTCAACGCCGATCCGGACGGGCCCATGGCGGCCCTGCCGTGGTCGGCGGCCTACTCGCCGTCGAAGACCGCGCTCAATGCGCTGACCGTCCAGTACGCCGGCGAGCTGCGCAAGGAGGGGTTCCTGGTCAACGCGGTCGCCCCTGGCTTCGTCGACACGGACAGCAACAACCACGCCGGGTTCCTCACCCCCGACGAGGGCGCTGCGGTGCCGGTGCGGCTGGCCACGCTCGGCCCGGACGGCCCGACCGCCGGCTTCTTCGACGCGGAGGGCCCGGTGCCCTGGTGACTCTCCCTCCCCAGGGACGACCAGTGGCGAAGACGCACCGCGGCGACGACCAGCGGCGACGATGGAGCGAAGCGACCCTGCCGCCGAGGAGCTGCGGCAAGAACCTCAGCCGACCATCCGGAGGCGCTCGGCCGAGGTCGTGACGGTGAGCCGCTGGCCCCAGGTGAGGGTGAGGGCGTCCTGCTCCATCCCGTCGCCGAAGCAGACCAGCCGGTCGGACTCGGCCGACAGCACCAGCGGCTCACCCGGTCCCAGGGTCCCCTCGGTGAGGGTGACGCCGGTGGCGGGCGAGGGCCAGGCCTCCCGGACGAACCAGCACAGCCCGGGCTCGGCGGGGTCGGGGAGGGCGAGGGTGCTGTGCCGCTCGAGCCAGGCCGACCGGAGCCACCCGGTGCAGCCGGTGCCGGTGCCGACGAGCACCCCGGAGGAGGACTGGCGTTCCTGCCGGCCGTCCGGCAACCGCAGCGTGTAGCGGGAGGACTGGTGCGACGCGTGGCCGACGTAGACCTCGTTGAGCGCCCGCATGGTCTCGCCGGAGTCGGTCGTGGCCTCCACCAGCGTCCGCTCGGTGAGGGCGTGTCCCGCCACGGCCGCCCGGAGGAGCCCGGCCGCCCGGCTCGGCGGGTGCGGCACGAGCACGCCCGGGTTGCGGTCGGGGTCCGGGTCGATGCCGATGACCGGTTGCCCCTGGAGGTACTTCGCGACGTTCGCGACCAGGCCGTCCTGCCCGACGACGACCACGACGTCCTCGGGGGCGAAGACGAACCGCGCCAGGTCGGAGCGCTCGACCTCCGCCCGACGCCAGTCTCCCGGCACCGCGGCGCCGACCTCCTGCAGTGCCGCGCGCAGGGCCTCGTGCTGCTCGGCCACCGGCTCGAGGCTGCGGCCGCGCGTCTGCAGGAAGAAGCCGACCTGCTGGCGGGTGCCGTGGCGCGCGACCAGCTCGTCGAGCTCGGAGCGGCGGTGCACCAGAACGACCCGGGGTTGAAGCGTCATGGCTGCTCCGTCCCGGTGGCCGGCTTCTGGCCGAGCCGGCTGAGGACCGGCGCCAACAGGTCGGGCGTCACCGTGAGGTTGTCGATCTGCGGCAGGTTCTCCGCCAGCTCGCGCATCGCCAGCGCCATCAGGGTGCCCTGGTCGACCTCGGCGTAGGCGGCCATCCTGGCCCGCTGCGCCTCGGCCTCGGCGGCTCCGACGAGCTCGGTCGTGGCGGCCGTCGCCTCCGCCGCGAGCCGGCGCTGCTGGGCTTCGGCCTCGGCCGCGATCCGGTCGGCCGCGGCCTTCTCACTCGCCCGCTTGCGCTCGTTCTGACCACGCTGGCCGACGAGCTCCTCCTCCCGGCGGGCCAGCTCGATCTGGTTGGTGAGCTCGTTCTCGGCGATGGCGCGCTCGCGTTCGACGGCCAGCGCGCGCCGGGCGTAGGTCGCCCGGTCGGCCTCCTGCTGGACCTCCTCGCGGGTCTGCGTCTGCAGGGCCCGCTCCAGCTCGGCCTCGGCCCGGATCGCCACCACCCGCACGTCCGTGACGGCCAGACCGCGCTCGGCCAGCCGCTCGTCGCCGGCCAGCGTGCCGGCGACCCGGTCGCGCACCGGTTGGATGCCGTGCGCCAACGCCTCGGCCATGGGCAGGTCCGCGATCAGCTCGAGCGCGGGCTGCTGGGCCAGCTCGGTGAGCAGGTCGCCGAGGGTCTCCAGCGGCGTCGCGTTCCACCGGCCGTGGAAGGGGGAGATGCTGAAGTCGATGCGGGTCGCGGCGAGGGCCGGGTCGACCACCCGGTAGTTCACCGTGGCCTGCACGGTCACGTCCTGGAAGTCGGCGGTCCGCGCGTGGAACAGGAGCGCCTGCTCACGGTCGTCCAGGGGGATCTCGGCGAGCGCGGCCGACCGGGGACGGAACCAGAACGACGCGCCCGACCCGGCGTGCTTCACCGTGCCGTGGTGCAGGTGCTGCACGTAGCTCGTGGTCTCGCTCCGCAGGTGGCGGAAGAACGGGTATCGGTTGATGTCTGCCATGATCTCCTCTTTTCTCGTCATTACGACGATAAGAGGTTTCTTGCCTTGTCGTCAACTCGACGATTAAAGTGCCCGGTATGACGTCGCTCACCTTCCAGGTCACCGTCGACCTCGTCGTGCTCACCGTCGCGGACGACCAGCTCCAGGTCCTGACGGTGCGGCGCGGGGTGCCGCCCTTCAAAGGGCGTCGGGCGCTGCCCGGTGGGTTCGTGCTGGAGCGGGAGGGTCTGCTCGCCGCGGCGGAACGCGAGCTGGTCGAGGAGACCGGCGTGTCCCTCGGGCGTGTGCACCTGGAGCAGCTGGGCAGCTACGGCCGGCCGGACCGCGACCCCCGTGGCCGGGTCGTCACGGTCGCGCACCTCGCCCTGGTGCCGGACCTGCCCGCCCCGGTCGCCGGATCAGATGCGGCGGGCGCGGAGTGGGTGCCGGTCGAGGACCTGCTGGCCGCCCCGCGACGGCTCGCCTTCGACCACGCGGTGATCCTGTCCGACGCGGTCGAGCGGGCCCGCTCGAAGCTCGAGTACACCCCGCTGGCCACCGCGTTCTGCCCGCCGGAGTTCACCATCCAGGAGCTGCGGCACGTCTACGAGGTGGTGTGGGGGGTCCCCATCGACCCGCGCAACTTCCACCGCAAGGTCACCGGCACGCCGGGTTTCGTCGAGCCCACCGGGGAGACGACGGCGCGCGGCGGCGGCCGCCCGGCCCAGCTCTACCGGGCCGGCTCCGCGACCCTGCTCCACCCGGCCATGCTCCGCGGCAACGCCGACTGACCCCGCATAC
>CAYRLV010000022.1:11859-20979 GCA_964425155.1 uncultured Ornithinicoccus sp.
CCAGCAACTTCTCGGGTGGCGCCGCCGAAGTTGCTGGGGTTTCGGGCACTCGGCGTCCCGCTTCGCCAGCAACTTCTCGGTGGGTGGGCGTCAGGGCTGGGCCGGGAGGCGGAGGCCGAGGGCACCGGCCGCGAGCAGGATGGCGGCGCCGAGCCCGAAGGCCGCGGCGTAGGACCCCTGATCGACCAGCCAGCCCGCGAGGACCGGCCCGGTGACCGCCCCCAGGTCGCTCGCCATGTTGAACACGGCGACCACCCGGCCCGAGCTGCGGCCGACGATGTCGCCGACGAGCGCCGCGGGCGCCGTGCCGAGGAAGGCCGAGCCGGCCCCGAACACCCCCATCCCGGCGAGCGCGACCGGCAGCGAGTTGCCGAACGCCAGCATCAGCATGCCGGCCGCCGAGACGCTCGTGCCGAGGATGATCGCTTGGCGCCGCCCCACCGTGTCGGTGAACCGCCCCGCCGGGAACATCAGCGCGGTCTGCACGAGCGCCGAGGCCACGAACGCCACGCCGACCCAGGCCAGGTCGACCTCGAGGTGGTGGGCGAACAGCAGCGGCACGACGGTGCTGCGCAGCCCGAGCACCGCCAGGCCGACGGCCAGGTTGGTGACCAGGGCCGCTTGGTACTCACGGGTGCCGAACAGCTCCCGCAGCGTCGGGTCGGGCTCGCTCGTCGGTCCGGGCGATCCTGCCGACCCCGCCGACGCCGCCGATGACGGCGGGCCCGCGGCCGACGTTGACGTCCCGGCCGACCGGGGTTCCGCCCGGCCGGGCGGTGTCGACTCGGGCGTGGGCGGTCCGGCATCGGTCGCCAGCGCCGGGTCGTCCTGTCCGACCGACTGCTCGTCCACCACGCCGTCCATCGGCCCCTCGCCGAGCTCGTCCGCGACGTCCGGCTCCGTCGACGCGGCCGTCCGCGGCTCGGGGCGGGACACGAAGACCATGGCGACGACGCCCGCGAGGGCGAGGGTCCCCGCATACAGGAAGAAGGGGGCACGCAGCGACAGGCCCAGCACGGCTCCGCCGACGGCCGGCCCGGCGATGCCGCCGACCAGGAACCCGCCGCGGTAGATGCTCACCGCGCGACCGCGCATCTGCCGGGAGGCGACGCGGAGCACCAGGCTCATCGCGGCCACGCCGAAGACCGCCGACCCGACACCACCCACACCGCGCAGGATCAGCAGCTGGGGGTAGTTCGCGGCCAGGCCGGCCAGCAGGCTCGAGACGCCCACGACGCCGACGCCCACCATCAGGCTGGTGCGCTCGCCGAGCGCGTCGACCACCCGGCCGGCGGCGAGGCCCGAGACCAGACGCATCAGCGCGAAGACCGAGACGACCGCGCCCGCGGCGGTCGCGTCGACGCCGAACTGTGTTGCGAACAGCGGGATCGCGGGGGCGACGACGCCGAAGCCGAGGGCGACGCAGAAGGCGACCCCACACATCGCGATGACGTCGCGGGGAACGTCACGGGGGAGTCGCACGATCACCCATCCTGCCAGCGGCCTGACGTACGCTGGACAGGTGCACGGGTTCGAGTCCATCGTCGAGCGGCAGATCCGCGAGGCGCAGGAGCGGGGCGAGTTCGACAACCTGCCCGGCTCCGGCAAGCCGCTGCCCGACCTGCGCACCGACGACCCCGACTGGTGGGTCAAGCGGATGATCAAGCGCGAGCAGCTCGACATGACCGGTGCGCTGCCGACCGTGCTGGCGCTGCGCCGGGAGGCCGAGGGCTTCCCCGAGTCGCTCCTCGACCTCGCGAGCGAGCAGAGCGTGCGGATCGTGCTCGAGGACTTCAACCGGCGGGTCAAGCTCGATCGGCTGCGCCCCGCCGTCGGCCACCTGCCCCCGGTGCTCGCGCACACCGTCGACGTCGACGAGATGGTGCAGCAGTGGGCCACGCTGCGCGAGGAGCAGCGGCTCCGGGCGGAGGCCGCCAGGGCGGAGGCGGAGGAGTCGGAGCGGGCCGAGGCTGCGGCGCGGCGCCGGTCGTCGCGGTGGTGGCGCCGGCTCGCCCCACGCGGCTGAGCCATCGGGCCCGGGCCCCCGCCCACTCGCTAGGATCCGTCGCAGACGCCGGGGCGAGGGGCACCGGCACGATCGAGGGACGTCCATGCCTGGTGCCGTGTTCTCCTGGGTCCTGTTCGCGCTGCTCGTCGTGGTGTGTGTGGCGTGGCTCCTGCGGCGGAACCTGAAGCGCAAGGCCGCCGCGTTCGGCCGGGAGCACGGTGAGAACCGGGCGGCGCTCGCTCTACCCGGCATCGTGGAGCGGTTCGGCAGGACGCTGGACCTGCAGGCGCCCGTCGACCGGACCCAGCCCCTGGTGGAGCAGGCCTTCGCGACGTCCCGCAGCGTCAAGCCCGCCGGCCCCGGGCAGTGGCAGATGAAGTACCTCGCCGCGGACGACGTGCGAATGGCGCTGGTGCCACACGGATCCGGATCTCGGCTCGTGGTGACCTCGTTCCGCGAGTACGGCAAGATCCCGCAGGGCGCGGGGGAGTGGGAGCAGCTGCGCGACAAGGTCGCGGCTGCGGCCGAGGCGGCGGGCATCGGCACGACCCTGGGTCACCAGGACGTGGCCCGCGGGGAGGCCGTCGAGCGCGACGAGCACCGCTGGCACGCCGTGGCCACTCCCCTCACCTGAGGTCCGAGCCCGCGGTCGGCGAGGCTCAGTCGAGCAGGTCGGGGCGGAACCGCAGACCTTCGCGCGGCATCCGCAGCAGGTCGTCGAGGACGCGGGTGATCACCGCGAGGTCGGCCGCGGTGTAGCGGACCAGGAACGCCCCGAGCCCCTCGCCCATCTGCTCGTGCAGGCTGCGGTGGGCCGCCTGGATCTCGGTGCCGACGGGGGTGAGCCGCAGGTGCACTTCCTTGCGGTTGTCCGGGAGCTGATGGCGTTCCACCGCGCCGGAGTCGGTCAGCCGCCGCACGATCTTGGAGACCGTGCCCTTGGGGATGCCGGTCGCGCGGGCCAGCCCCACGACGTTCACCGTGGCGCCACTCCCGTCGTCGGCGGGGATCTCGTCCAGCAGGTGGAGTGCCTGCACGTTGGTCCGGGCCAGCACCCGGCGGGCGGCGGCGGAGCACTGGTCCGCCATCCACTGCTGCTCCTCGTCGTCGTCCGCGGCGAACCGCGCGGTGAGCTGTCCCACCAGCTCCTCGATGTGCGCGACGGCGTCGGCTTTGGTTTTCATGGAAACCATCTTGCCAGCCACGCGCCAGAGGCATATTGTTTCGGTGGAAACAAAAACTCGGGTGGAAGGAACGCGACGATGAAGGCTGCAGTACTGGAACGCCTGGGTGACGTCCCGGCATACCGCGACGTGGACGACCCGGTCGCCGCGGACGGCACGGTCGTGGCCGACGTGCGCGCCGTCGCGATCAAGAACATCGAGCGGATGCTCGCGGCCGGGACGCACTACGGGAGCCGGCAGCTGGAGCTCCCGGCGGTCGTGGGGCTCGACGCGGTGGTGACCCTCCCCGACGGACGACGGGTGTATGCGGGGGCGACCCCTCCCGGGGGTGCCATGGCCGAGCGGATGGTCGTCCATCCGCAGCGGGTGCTGGAGGTGCCCGAGGACATCGACGACGCGTCCGCGGCGGCACTGCCCAACGGCGCCGTCTCGGCCTGGTTCGCCCTGGAGTTCGCCGGGCGGATCCAGCCCGGGCAGAACGTGCTGGTGCTCGGCGCCACCGGGGTCACCGGTGGGTTCGCCGTCCAGCTGGCCCGGCACCGGTTCGGGGCCGAGCACGTCGTGGCCGTCGGCCGCGACGAGGCACGGCTGCGCCAGCTCGCGGACAGCGCCGCGACCGCCACGATCCGGTGGGAGGACAACGGGATCGAGGACGAGGTGCGGCGACTGCACCGGGAGCACCCGTTCGACGTGGTGCTCGACTACCTGTGGGGCAGACCGGCGGAGCAGACGCTGCGCGCCCTGTCCGGGGACGACCTGGCCGCCGACTTCCACCGGACCCGCTACGTGCAGATCGGCGAGATGGCCGGGCCCACCATCGAGCTGCCGGCCGCGGCGCTGCGCAGCGCCGGGATCGAGCTGGTCGGCCAGGGCGGTGGGAGCGTGCCGCGCGAGGCGTTCGCCCGAGTCGGCACGGAGATGATCCCGGCCGTGTTCGACATGGCGCAGCGGGGCACCCTGACGCTGGAGACCGTGTGCCGTCCGCTCGAGCAGGTCACGGACGCCTGGACCGAGGCGCTCCCCTCCGGGGCACGGATGGTCCTGCAGCCCTGAGACGGGCCTGAGACGCGAGTCGCCCGTGCACACCTCTCGGCCGGGGGGCTCACGACACCCAGCCGGCCGTAGGTTGGGTGTCGTGCAGGTGACCACGCGTCACGTCGACGACCTGACCGAGCCCGGGCCGCCCACGACCGCCCCGGACGTGGCCGTCGTGATCGACGTCATCCGCGCCTTCACCGTCACGCCGTGGTGCCTCGCCCGGGGCGCGGCGCAGGTGCTGCTGGCGCCGAGCCTCGACGCCGCGGTGGAGGCCAGGCGGGATCGTTGGCCGGAGGCCCTGCTGCTCAAGGACGGCCCGCCGGACCCTCGCTTCGAGCTGCCCAACTCGCCCGAGCGCGTCGCCGGCGCGGACCTCGCCGGCCGCACGGTCATCCAGAAGACGGGCAACGGCACCCGCGGAGCCTTCGCGGTCGGCCGGGTGCCGCTGGTGCTGTGCGCGTCGTTCGCGACGGCGGGCGCCACGGCCCGGGCGATCGTCCGAGCGGCGCCGGATCGGGTGCTGCTCGTGCCGACCGAGGGCGACGAGGACCACGCGCTGGCCGACTACCTGACCGCGCTGCTCGAGGACGGCGGCTCGCGGCCGGACCCGGCGAGCTACCTCGCCCGGGTCCGGGAGTCGGACGCGGGGCGGGAGTGCCGCGACCGTGGCGAGGACCCCGCATACCCGGGTGTCGACCCGGGTGACCTCGCGCGCTGCCTCGAGCTCGACGCCTTCGACCACGCGGTGCGGGCGCGGCCGAGGGCCGGGCTGCTCGGCGCGGACCGCGACGAGATCGATCCTGCGACCAGGAAGCGTTCCGTCCGGGACCACCACTACCGTGGCCGCTCCGAGGCCCCACCAGACACCAGGAGACCCCGATGGACGACGTGACGAACTGGCTGCTCGACGGCGACCCCGCGATCCGCTGGCAGGTGCTGCGCGACCTCACCGACGCGCCGGACGGAGAGGTCTCCGCCGAGCGGTCGCTGGTCCGCGAGCAGGGCTGGGGCAGACGGCTGCTCGACCTGCAGACCGACGGCCAGTGGGCAGGTGGCGCCTGCTTCCCCAGCCGCGACTGGCGGGCCCCCGCGGGCGTGGTCGGCGACCCGGACGAACAGCCGTGGACCGCCACGCTGCCGACCCTCCGCCTGCTGCGCGATTTCGGCGTTGACCCGGCCGATCCCGAGGTCCGCTCCGCGGTCGACGGTGTCCGGGAGAAGTCGCGGTGGGAGCACGACGGCCAGCGGTTCTTCGACGGCGAGGTCGAGCCGTGCATCAACGGCGGCGCGCTCACCCTCGGGGCCTACTTCGACCAGGACGTCGACGGCATCGTCACCCGGCTGCTCGGCGAGCAGCTGGAGGACGGCGGCTGGAACTGCGAGGCCGAGAACGGCTCCACCCGGTCCTCCTTCCACTCCACGATCTGCGTGCTGGACGGGCTGTTGGAGTACGAGCGCGCCGGCGGGTCGATCCCGGTCGCCGAGGCACGGCGCCGCGGGGAGGAATACCTGTTGTCCCGCAACCTTTTTCGCCGCGCGAGCACCGGCGAGGTCGTGGACACCGACTGGCTGCAGTTCTCGTTCCCGACGCAGTGGCACTACGACGTGCTGCGCGGCGTCGAGTACTTCCGGACGGTCGGCGGCACTCCAGACCCGCGGCTTCGGGAGGCGGTCGAGCACGTCCGCGCCAAGCAGCGGCCCGACGGCCGGTGGCCGCTGGAGAACACCCATCCGGGCCTGAGGCACTTCCCGCTCGAGGACGGCGACGGCGAGCCGAGCCGCTGGAACACGCTGCGTGCCCTCCGTGTCCTGCGTTGGTATGACGGCGCCGCCACCTCGCTGACGTAACCGCCCCGCACCACGTCGAACCGTGTCGAACCGTGGCGAAGGGTCGCGCGCGGGGCAGCGGGTCGGCGACAATGTGCGGATGGCGAGCGAGGCGCTCGAGGCGGCCCGCGTGTCCTACGACCGACGAGCGTGGGATGACGCCTATCGACAGTGGTCCGAAGCCGATCGGCAGACCCTGCTCGGTGCTCAGGACCTGGGCCGGCTGGCCACCGCGGCCCATCTCACCGGCCGGGTGGAGGCGGCCACCGAGCACTGGGAGCGCGCCGTCCGGGCGCACCTCGACGCGGCCGACCTGCCCGCCGCGGTGCGGTGCGCCTTCTGGCTCGGACTCACCCTGGTGCAGCGCGGTGAGTCCGCACGCGGAGGTGGCTGGCTGGCGCGCGCCGCGACGCTGCTGGACGGCACCGAGCTGGACTGCGTCGAACACGGCTACCTGCGGGTCGCGGGCGCGATGCAGACGCTGGACCGCGATCCCGGAGCCGCCGTGACCGCGTTCGACGAGATCGTGGCCATCGCCGACCGGTTCACCGATCCCGACCTGCAGGCGCTGGGCCGACTCGGCCGTGGGCAGGCGCTGATCGGCGCCGGGGACGTGGCCCGTGGCGTCGCGTCCCTGGACGAGGCGATGGTCGCGGTGACGACGGGTGAGACCTCGCCCGTGGCAGCCGGCCTCGTCTACTGCGCCGTCATCCTGACCTGCCGGAGGGTCTTCGATCTGCGCCGGGCGCAGGAGTGGACGGCGGCCCTGAGCCGATGGTGCGACGGGCAGCAGGGTCTCCAGCCGTACCGGGGGCAGTGCCTCGTGCACCGTTCGGAGATCCTGCAGCTGCGCGGCGACTGGGACGCGGCGATGGACGAGGCGCACGGAGCGTGCCTCCACCTGGCCGATCCGCCGGGGGACCCGGTGCTGGGGATGGCTCTCTACCAGCAGGCCGAGCTGTTCCGGCTGCGTGGGGAGTTCGTCCGCGCCGAGAGGGCCTATCGCGGCGCGAGCGAGAGCGGACACCCGGCACAACCGGGTCTGGCACTCCTGCGCCTGGCGCAGGGCCGCGTCGACGACGCGATGGCGTCGATGCGCCGTGCGGTCGCGGACACGGCCGGGTCGGTCGAGCGGGCTCGCGCGCTGGCGGCCTTCGTCGAGATCGCGCTCGCGGCCGGTGACGCCGACGCGGCCCGGACGGCGACCGCGGAGCTGGGGGTGATCGCGCGGCGGTTCGACTCGCCCTACCTGCGTGCCGTCGTCGCAGCAGCCCGGGGCGGGGTGCTGTTGGTGGCCGACCGAGAGCCGATGGCCGCGGCCGTCGTCCTGCGCGAGGCGGGCGCGGCCTGGCGCGAGCTGGAGGCGCCGTTCGAGGGGGCGCACACCCGGCTGCGGCTCGCCCAGGCCTGTGCCGAGCTGGGCGACCACGACGGCGCGGGGATGGAGCTGGAGGCCGCCCGGGCCGTCTTCGAGCGTCTGCAGGCGGCCCCGGCGCTCGAGCGGGTGCGGGAGCTCGAGGGCACCCGGGTGTCGCGGAGCTCCTCGGGCCTGACACCGCGGGAGCTGGAGGTGCTGCGACGGCTGGCGACCGGCGCCACGAACAAGCAGATCGCCGACGCCCTCGAGATCAGCGACAAGACCGTCGCGCGGCACGTGGCCAACCTGTTCACCAAGCTCGGAGTCGGGTCGCGGTCCGGCGCGACGGCCTACGCCTACGAGCACCAGCTGGTGTAGCCGGCTGCACAGGATCACCCAGTCCCGCCTCGCACGGGCCGTGGTGCCTTTGCCCGAAGCGCTGCCGCTCGTTGCTGCCTAGCGTGGAGGCCACGAGACCGGCGATCCGCTGGGTTCGTGGTCCCCCGGGCCACCCGGGAGGGCAGCGCCGCACCCACACGGAGGAGACAGGGCATGACTGCATCAGCGCCGACGACGGAGCAGGTCCGGGGCGCGTGGGACCTGCTCGCTGCGGACTACGACGAGGCCGTGACACCGCACGCGCTCCGACAGGGGGAGCAGGTGCTGCGCCGGGTGCCGATCCCTCCCGGTGCGCGGTTCCTCGACGTGGCCGCCGGAGGTGGCGCGCTCGGCATCCCCGCTGCGCGCCTGGGCGCCCGCGTCACCGCCACCGACCTCGCGCCCGCCATGGTCGAGCGGCTCACCGCCCGCGCTCGCGCCGACGGGCTCGGCACCCTCGAAGCCGTGGTGATGGACTGCCACGCCCTCGATTTCGCCGACGGCACGTTCGACGTGGTCGCCTCCCAGAACGGTGTCACGATGTCGCCCCGGCTGGACGTGGCGCTGGCCGAGATGGCACGCGTGGCCAGACCCGGCGGGACCGTCCTCGTCGTCGCGTTCGGCGCCGCGCCGAAGGCCGAGTTCATCGCCCTCTTCGTGGGCGCCCTGCGAGCCGTCCTGCCGGACTTCCCCGGGCTCCCGACCGACCCGCCGCCCCCGCCGTTCCAGCTCGCCGATCCGGACGTCTTCCGCGGTCGGCTCGCCGCCACCGGGCTGACGGACGCCACCGTGGAGACGATGACCTGGACCACGCCGGTCGACTCGGCCGCTCAGCTGTGGCGCCTGGCCACCTCCAGCAACCCGATCGCGGCGCAGCTGGTCGCGGGCCTGCCGGACGCACGGCGCAGCGAAGCGATCGAGGTGCTGGACGGCATGCTGCGCGAACGTTCGGGAGGGCAGCCCGGGGCGACGCTGCACGCCGAGATGAACGTGGGCACCGCCATCCGCTGACTCACTCCCCGCGGAGCACGGACTCCTGGCTGGGCAGCTGGTCCTGGCGCACGATGCCGACGGGGCACGTCATACCGTTCGGTCCGTGGTTGCAGTAACCGTTCGGGTTCTTGTGCAGGTACTGCTGGTGGTAGCCCTCGGCGTAGAAGAACGGCCCGGCGCCGGATTCGCCTGACACCGGCCGGATCTCGGTCGTGATCTCCCCGTGGCCGTGCTCGTGCAGGACCTGCTGGAACGCGTCGCGCGTCGCGACGGCGGCCCGCTCCTGCTCGGGCGTGGTCCAGTAGATCGCCGAGCGGTACTGCGTGCCGAGGTCG
>CAYRLV010000023.1:0-11136 GCA_964425155.1 uncultured Ornithinicoccus sp.
AGGGCGTCGCGGGGATGGAGAACCCCTACGAGCGGCTCAAGGAGCTGACCCGGGGCCGGCGGATCACCGGCGCGGACCTGCGGGAGTTCGTCCGGGGACTGGGGCTGCCCACCGAGGTGGAGAAGCGGCTGCTGGAGCTGACCCCGCAGACCTACGTGGGGCTCGCGCCGCAGCTGGTGCGCTACCTCGACGAGGCGACGTCGCCCGGTGACGGCCGGCACCCTTGCTGATCGCGCTCGCCCCGCTCTCCGATTCGCCGCGACCGCGGCGCTGCCGCAGGAGAGGCGCGGCCGCTTGCTAGATTCCGCCGCATGATCGTGCACGAGACGACGTACGGGCTGCGCAACGCCGTCTCGGTCGTCCACCGCACCCGGCTGCGCGCCATCCTGCGCGAGCTGACCGCGCTGCCGTTGCCGGAGCAGGGGCGCTACGCCGACTTCGGCTGCTCCAACGGCTACATCCTCAGCCGCGTCCGCGCCGAGGTGCTCTCACCGCCGACCGGTTGGCGCTGCGTCGGCTACGACCACAACCGCGAGCTGCTCCGGCTCGGCAAGGCGCGCCAGCTGCCGAACACCCGGTTCGGGCACCTCAACCTCAACAAGGGTCGAGTGCCGCGGGTGCCGAAGTTCACGCTCTGCACCAGTTTCGAGACGCTCGAGCACGTGGGCGACTTCCGCACCGCGCTGACGACCATCGTCGCCAGCTGCGCGCCGGGCGGCTGGGTGCTCGTGAGCATCCCGATCGAGAAGCGGCTGCCGGGGTTGCTCAAGCTGGTCGGCCGACCCTGCGTGCGACGCCGTCCCTACGGTCCCTTCTTCCAGCAGCGCAGCCGGTGGCGGTACGCCCGCGACGTGGCGCTCGGGAGGGACATCGAGCACTACCGCCGTCCGCGGCAGGGTGGCTGGGGGCCGCACCTGGGCTTCGACTGCGACCGGTTCGACGAGTTCGTGCACGAGCTCGTCGACGGGGGCCGGTGCACCCTCGAACGGCGCGTCCCCACCTTCGGCGGCTTCAACCGGCTCTACCTGCTCCGCCCCGCCGCCGGTGTGGGCGCCGATCGCCGTGCGACACCGGGCCTGGCCGGAGGGCCCGGGTGGTGACGGGCAACTCGCGCTGGCACTACTTTCCGACACGCCGCACGACACGCCGGTATGGCGCGTGCTCACCCGAGTAACGCCAGCGCGACGTGCGCGTTCACTCGCGCGAAAACGTGGGGCGAGCGGACGGAATACCCTCTAGGGGTATCGTGTTGACGACATCAGCGGGCGCTCGAGACAGCGGGAGGCAGGCATGGCCGGATACACCGGCAGCAAGGACGACTACCTGCGGCGATTGCGGCGCATCGAGGGACAGGTGCGGGGCATCCACAAGATGGTCGAGCAGGACACCTACTGCATCGACGTGCTCACCCAGGTGAGCGCAGTGACCAAGGCGCTCCAGGCCGTGAGTCTGGGGCTGCTCGAGGACCACGTGGGCCACTGCGTCGTCGACGCGGCCCGCGAGTCGGACGAGGCCGCGGACATCAAGGTCCGCGAGGCGTCCGACGCCATCGCGCGTCTCGTGCGCAGCTGATCCCACCACCAGGAGGAGGAACCATGACCACCACCATCACCGTGTCCGGCATGACCTGCGACCACTGCGTCCGCGCCGTGCGGGACGAGCTCACCGCTCTGGACGGCGTCACCGGCGTGGACGTCGACCTGCACGCCGGCGGCGACTCCCCGGTGGCGATCACCAGCTCCACCGCGCTCGACCCCTCGGCCGTCCGCACCGCTGTCGAGGAAGCCGGCTACACCGTCAAGGACTGACACCACCGATGAGCGTCACCACCGAAGCCGGGCACGACCCGGATCCCGTCGGCTCCGGCCACGAGCTCGAGCTCGCGATCACCGGCATGACCTGCGCGTCGTGCTCGGCCCGCATCGAGCGCAAGCTGAACAAGCTGTCCGGCGTGCAGGCCAGCGTCAACCTGGCCACCGAGAAGGCGCACGTGCGGTATGCCGACCCGCTGCGCCCGGCCGACCTGGTCGCCGAGGTGGGCAAGACCGGCTACGGCGCGACCGTCCTGCGCGACTCCCACGCGGGCGCTCGCCGGCCGGACGGCGAGCCGAGCGCCGTAGGCGGTGGGCAGCCGACCCACGACGAGCCAGCGCACGACCTGGTGGGGGACGCCAGCCTGCGCCGCCGGGCCCTCGTCTCCCTCGCGCTGACCGTGCCGGTCGTGCTGATCGCCATGGTGGGACCGATCGGCGCGGCCCTCGGGTCCGCCGCACCGTGGACCGAGCTCGTGCTCGCGACCCCGGTCGTGGTCTGGGCGGCCTGGCCGTTCCATCGCGCCGCTGCGGTCAACGCGCGGCACGGCGCCTCGACGATGGACACGCTGGTGTCCCTCGGCGTCACCGCGGCCTACCTGTGGTCGCTCGTCGCCGTGCTGACCGGCTTCACCGACCACCTCTACTTCGAGGTGGCCACCGTGGTCACCACCTTCCTGCTGGCGGGTCGGTATGCGGAGTCGCGCGCCCGCGCGTCCGGTCGGTCCGCGCTGCAGTCGCTGCTGCACCTCGGCGCAGCGGACGTGGCCGTGCGCCGGATCGATCCCCGCACCCGGGTGACGACCGAGGTGCGCATCCCGATCGACCAGCTGCTCGTCGGCGACCACTTCGTGGTGCGACCGGGCGAGAAGGTCGCGACCGACGGGCTGGTGCTCGACGGGGAGAGCGCCGTGGACACCAGCCTGGTGACCGGCGAGCCTCTTCCCGTCGACGTCGGCCCGGGCGACGAGGTCGTCGGTGGGACGGTCAACAGCCACGGCCGGCTGGTCGTGGAGGCGCGCCGCGTGGGCGCCGAGACGACCCTGGCCCAGGTGACCCGGCTGGTCGAACAGGCCCAGCAGGGGAAGGCTCCGGTGCAGCGCCTGGCCGACCGCATCTCGGCCGTCTTCGTCCCCGTGGTGCTCGGCATCGCGGTGGTCACGTTCCTGCTCTGGCTGGTCACCGGTCAGCAGGTCAGCGCCGCGCTGTCCGCGGCCGTGGCGGTGCTGATCATCGCCTGTCCCTGTGCGCTCGGCCTGGCCACGCCGACCGCGCTGCTGGTCGGCACCGGCCGCGGCGCGCAACTGGGCGTGCTGATCAAGGGACCCCACGTGCTGGAGAGCACTCGCCGGGTGGACACCGTCGTGCTCGACAAGACGGGCACGGTCACCACCGGGGAGCCGGTGCTGACCGACGTGGTCGCGGCCGGCAACCTCGACCCGGATGCGGCGCTGCGCGCGGCCGCCGCGGTGGAGTCCGGCAGCGAGCACCCGATCGCGCAGGCGGTCGTCTCGGCGGCCGCCGAGCGCGACCTGACCGTGCCGCCCATCTCGGGATTCACGAACCTCCCGGGCAGCGGCGCTCGCGCCACCATCAAGGACACCGTCGTCACCGTCGGGCGGCTCGACCTGTTCGAGCACGTGCCCGACGAGCTCACCGCGGTCGCCGAAGGACGGACCGGCACCACCGTCTACGTCGGCTGGGGCGGCTCCGCGCGAGCCTCCCTCACCGTGTCCGACGAGGTCAGGACGACCTCGGCGGCGGCGGTGCGGGCGCTGCGCGAACTGGGCCTCACCGCATACCTGCTCACCGGCGACCACGAGCACGCGGCGCGGTCCGTCGCGGAGCAGGTGGGCATCGACCCGGGTCACGTGATCAGCGACGTGCGCCCGGACGACAAGCACCGCGCGGTGGTCGAGCTGCAGGGGCAGGGGCGGGTGGTCGCCATGGTCGGCGACGGGGTCAACGACGCGGCCGCCCTCGCGCAGGCCGACCTCGGTCTCGCGATGGGTTCGGGCACGGACGTGGCCATGGAGTCCGCGGACATCGTGCTGATGCGGCCCGAGCTGGGCGCGGTGGTCGACGCGATCGGCCTCTCCCGCCGGACGCTGCGGGTCATCAAGCAGAACCTCGGCTGGGCGTTCGGCTACAACGTGGCCGCGATCCCGCTGGCCGCGCTCGGCCTGCTCAACCCGATGATCGCCGGTGGCGCGATGGCGCTGTCGAGCGTGCTGGTGGTGACGAACAGCCTGCGACTGCGTTCCGTCGGTCGCCGCTGAGCCGTCCCGCCGCAGCTCCTGCTGGTCGTGCTCGCTCCGGGCTGCTTTGCTCACTCACGGCCGCTCACCGGATCAATCAGAGCGGCCGCCAGCGAGCAAAGCGGCCGTCAGGGAGCACGACGTATGGGGGGACGTGCGTCAGAGGGTGACGTCGCCCTGGGCGGTGCGGAAGGTGACCGACAGCAGACCGGGCGTGCCGTGCGGCGCGACGAAACTGAAGTCGATGCTGGGCTCCCAGTTGTTCTCGCGCATCGGCATGCCGAGCCACTCCCGCACCCGGTTGGGGTCGCCGGCGATCTGGAAGCCGGTGAGGGACACGCCACCGGTGGCGCCGAGCAGTGACGGGTGGACGTCCTTGCTCAGCCACTGGATGTAGAACGGCAGCTGGGGGTCGGCCATCAGGCCCTTGACGCCGAGCTGGCGCCAGGTGAGCTCCACCCCGTCGGGGCGGTGCCGGTTGCCCGGCACGGCCTCCCGGCCGAGTCGCTGCTCCGCCTCGGTCATGTCGTCGACCGCCACGACCCAGCCCAGCCAACCGCCGCCGGCCTCGGACCGGGCGCGCACCGCCTGCCCGAACGGGGCCTTGTCGGACGCCGGGTGGTCGAGGACCTCCACCACCTCGACGAACCGCCCGTCCTCGAGTGGGAGGATCGCGTTGCGGGTGCCGAAGCGTGGGTGAATGCCCCCGTCGCAGACCTCGATCCCCAACGCCTCCGCGAGGCGCTTGGCGGTGGGCACCAGGCCGTCCGATTCGGCTGCGTAGGAGACGTGGTCGACGCGCATGCGACTCATCGTGACACAGCGCACGTCGTCGGCCGGACCCGGGTCAGCGCCGTGCGCGCCGCTGGCGCACCGCTTCGTAGACGACGACCGCCGCCGACGTGGCGACGTTGAGCGAGTTCGCCTTGCCGACCATCGGAATGCTCACCCGATGGGTCGCCGCGTCGAGGAACTCCGGGGTGAGCCCGTGCTTCTCGGCGCCGACCGCGATCGCCACCGGACCGGTGTAGTCGACCTGGGTGTAGTCGCGGTCGGTGTCGGGAGTCGTTGCCACCAGGGCGATGCCGCGCGCGGCCAGCCAGTCGAGCGTCGCGGCCGTGCTGTCGCTCGCCACCGGGACCGAGAAGACCGTGCCCTTGCTGGCACGCACCAGGTTGGGGTTGCCCCAGTCGGTGATCGGATCGGCGGCGATGACCGCGTCCGCGCCGGCGGCGTCCGCGGTGCGCAGCATCGCCCCGAGGTTGCCCGGCTTCTCGACGCCTTGGCACACCAGCGCGAGCGCGGCCGGACCGGCGTCCAGCTGCTCGCACGAGCGCACCACCGAGTCGACCACCGCCAGGAAGCCGTCCGGCCCCTCGCGGTAGGCGACCTTCTCGAACGCCGCACGGCCGAGCTGCACCGTCTCGGCCCCCATCGACTCCACCCGGGCCACCAGATCTCGCTGGCTCGCCGGGTCCGCCATCAGCTCGGGACACCAATACAGTGACCGTGGGACCAGTCCGGCGTCGAGGGCAAGGCTCAACTCCTCGAAGCCCTCGAGCAGGGTGCGGCCGGCCTCCTCCCGGGCTCGCCGTCGACGGAGGGCGACGAGCGCCTTCAGCCGCGCGTTGGCCGGCGAGGTGATGATGAGCTGGCTCATGACAGGGTCAAGCATGCCCGATCAGCGACGTGAACGGAGAAGGGGAGGCAATGACCACACCACCACAGCCGACGGAGCTCTCCCGATTCGTCCTGCGTCAGCAGGTCACCATGATGGTCAACCGCTACATGGTGCACCCGGTGGACGACGCCGGCACGGAGGGTCCGCTGATCGCCGTCGCCCAGCAGAAGCGCATGGCGTTCAAGGAACAGGTGACCTTCTACAGCGACGAGGCCCGCACCGTGCCGGTCTTCGGGTTCAAGGCCCGCACCCGCCTGGACTTCGGCGCGACCTATGACGTGACCGACGCCCAGGGCGAGCCGATCGGATGGTTCAAGAAGCAGTTCGGCAAGTCGCTGCTGCGATCGAGCTGGTTGCTGGGCGTGCCCCAGCAGGGGCTCGAGGCGACCGGCACCGAGCGCAAGGGATCGGTCGCGATCCTGCGCCGGTTCTGGGACTTCGTCCCCATCCTCGGCGACATCCCGGTGCCCTGGCAGTTCCACTTCGACTTCCACACGGCGGACGGCGTCCGGGTGCTCACCTCCAACCGTCGCCGCAAGGTCCGGGACATGTATGAGGTGGAGCTGCCTGCCGCGCCGAACGGCACCCGTCTCGACTGGCGAGTCGGCGCCGCCATGGCGGTGGCGCTGGACGCGCTGCAGTCCCGGTGACGGGGTGACCTGACATGGACGCGGCCGTCTTCGTCACCTGGCTGGTCAGCGCCCTGCTGATGATCACCCTGTTCGGTGTGGTGATCAGGCGGCTGTTGGGTGTCCGGATCGGGGCGGCGCGGACGCTGGTGGCGGCGTTCCTCGCGCTGTGGATCACCCCATACACGCTGAAGGGGATGATCCCCGAGTCGTCGCTGGAGAACCCGGACGGCGGCGAGTTCGCCGTCTACCTCGGACTGTCCGTCGGGATCGCCACGGTCTCCGCGATGCTGGTGCTGGTGGTCGCGGAGATCCTGGTGCCCACCGGGTCGGTGCCCGGGCCGCTGGAGATCTTCCGGTCCTGGCGGGGCCGGGTCGCGCGGGCCAGGCGCTACACCGCCATCCTGCGGATCGCGGTGCGGCACGGACTCGGCCGGTTCCTGCGGGGCAGCTCGCACAGCGGCCTGTCGACGTCGACCAGCCGTCAGGGACTCGCGCGCAACCTGCGCGCGGCCCTCGACGAGGGCGGCGTCACCTTCGTCAAGCTCGGCCAGCTGCTGTCCACCCGGCGCGACCTGCTGCCCCCCGAGTTCGTGGGCGAGCTCGCGGGTCTGCAGGACCAGGCGGCCCCGGTGGCGTGGTCGGAGGTCGCGGACGTCCTGCGCGAGGAGTTCGGCCGGCCGGTCGAGGAGGTCTTCCGCTCGATCGACCAGCAGCCCCTCGCCGCCGCGTCGATCGGACAGGTCCACGCGGCCCGCCTGACCTCCGGCGAGGACGTCGTGGTCAAGGTGCGCCGACCGGGGGTCGAACGCGTCGTCGAGCGCGACCTCGACATCCTGGGTCAGCTCGCCACAACCCTCGAGTCGCGCACCCGGTGGGGTCACACCATCGGGCTCGCCGCGCTGGCAGCGGGATTCGCGCAGGCGTTGCGTGAGGAGCTCGACTTCACCGTGGAGCGGGACAACATGCGCAGTGTCGCCGCGGCGCTGAGCCCGGCGGACGGCATACCGGTGCGGGTGCCCACACCCGTCGCGGGGCTGTGCACGCCGCGGGTCCTGGTCATGGATCGTCTCCCCGGCACCCCCTTGGGAGCGGCCGAACCGGTGCTCGACCGGCTCGGCGGCGCGGCTCGCGAACGGATCGCGACGGCGTTGCTCGACACGGTGGTCGGGCAGATGCTCACGGTCGGCGTCTTCCACGCCGACCCGCACCCGGGCAACGTCCTGATCGACGACGGCGGCGCGATCGGGCTGCTCGACCTCGGCTCCGTGGGACGGCTGGACGGGACCACGCGGGAGGCCTTCGGGCGGCTGCTGCTCGCCATGGACCGGATGAACTCGCTCGCCGCGACGGACGCCCTGCTCGAGCTGGTCGACCGGCCGGACGAGATCGACGAGCGAGCGCTGGAGCGGGCGCTCGGGCAGGTGCTCGTGCGCTACGCGTCGCCGGGCAGCACCGTGGGTGCGGCGGCGTTCACGGCGTTGTTCCGTCTGGTCACCGAGTCGGGGCTGTCGGTGCCCCCCGAGATCGCGGCGGTCTTCCGATCGCTGGCGACGCTGGAGGGGACGCTCACCTCGATCGCCCCCGGCTTCAACGTCGTCGAGCGCGCCCGGCAGATCGGCCGCGAGCGCTTCGACGACCTGCTGCGGCCGCGCGCCGCCAAGCAGCTGCTCGAGGACGAGCTCGCCTCGCTGCTGCCCACGTTGCGCCGGCTCCCGCGGCGCGTCGACCGGATCGGTGACGCGCTCGAGCACGGACGGCTCAAGGTCAACGTCAGCCTGCTCGCGGACCGTCGCGACCGGGCGCTGGTCGTCGACCTGCTGCACCGGGTGCTGCTGACCGTGCTCGGCGCCACCGCCGGCATCATGGCCGTCGTGCTCCTCGGCATCGAGGGCGGCCCCCGGGTGACCCCGTCACTCGGCCTGTTCGCGCTGTTCGGCTACGGCCTGCTGGTGTGCAGCATCGTGCTCGTGCTGCGGGTCCTCGGATTGATCTTCCGCCGGGAGTAGGGCCGCCGCCGGGCCGAAACGCGGTTGTGCGTCTACGGACCGGTCTGGCTGAATGCAGGAATGCCGACGCAGGTCCGACCCATCACCCGTGACGAGGCGATCGACTACCTCAAGGCCCTGCCCTTCGCCAACGGCCTGCCGATGTGGGAGCCCTACCCGGCCGCCTGGCACGGCGGCGCCGGGGCCTGGCCTCGGCCGAGACCACCGGCCGGGCCCGATCGTCTGCGGTCACTCGTGGACGAGGTGATGGCCGACGGCTTCCACCCGGTCGCGGCCATCGTGGACGACAGGATCGTCGGCGCGTCGGCGATGATCTCCTTCGAGCTCACCGTGCCCGGCCTGCGCCAGGTGGCTGCCGGCGGCGTCACGGCCACCGGCGTGCTGGCGACGCACCGCCGACGAGGCCTGCTGCGGCGGATGATGCAGGACATGTTCGACCGGGCACTGGAGCGCGGCGAGCCACTGGCGATGCTGAGCGCGAGCGAGGGCTCGATCTACGGTCGCTTCGGATTCTCGCCGGCCACCCTGCGGACGCGGTGGGAGATCGAGCGCGGGCAGGCGGGATACCGGCCCGCCGAACCCGTGCCCGGCACGCTCGAGCTGACCGATGCCGCGACGGCGCGGGCCGCGTGGCCGACGGTCCACGAGGCGGTCCGCACCACCCGGGTGGGCGAGCTGTCCGCCCAGCCCGGTCAGTGGGACCGGCTCTCCGACGAGGCCGACGGTGACCGCGGCCCGCTGCGCTACCTCGTGCACCGCGACGACAGCGGCACCGTCGACGGCATCGCGAACTTCCGCCTCCCGTGGTCGCCGGTGGTCGAGCAGACCGGGACCCTCGTCGTGGAGGCGCTGCAGGCCACCGGCCCGGGCGCCTACCGGGCGATGTGGGAGTTGCTGCTGGACTTCGACCTCACCCGCACCGTCGTCGCGGCGATGCGTCCCGCCGACGAAGCACTGCGGTGGATGCTGCAGAACCCGCGCGCGATGCGCCTCACCCGCCAGTCCGACAACCTGTGGATACGACTGCTGGACGTGCCGCGCGCCCTCGAGGGCCGCCGGTATGAGGTGCCGGGCACCCTCATCCTGACCGTCGGCTCGGACCCGATGTGCCCGGGCAACGAGGGCACCTGGCGACTCGAAGGTGGCCCGGACGGCGCCACCTGCACCCGGGTCACCGCCGAGCCGGAGCTCACCCTCGACATACAGTCGCTCGGATCTCTTTATCTCGGAGGCATGTCCGCAGGTCTGCTGGCCAGCGCCGGACGGATCCGGGAGCACCGGGCCGGTGCGGTCGGTCGACTGTCCCGGATGTTCCGCACCGACCCCGAGCCGTTCAACAGCTTCGTGTTCTGACGGGGGCCCGGTCGCCACAGCGGCCGGCACCGGGTCAGCCACGCGACGGCGCCGCTTCGCGCAGGAAGAGCTCCAGCACCGCGGCCAGGCCCTGCCGACCGGACTCGAAGTGGCCGAGGTCGCCCAGGTCGACCAACGGCGCCCGGACGCCGCGGTCGGCGAGGTCGCGCTGGCAGCTGTAGGCGTTGTCGATCGCGACCTGTTCGTCGCCGTGCGCGGCGAAGATCCGGATGGGGACGCCGGGAGTCCAGCCGCGACAGGACCGGTCGTTCTCGTCCAACGCGCGGCCGAACGCTCCATTCGGGCGAGCCATCCGCTTCAGCTCACTCGGCGTCAGCAGCTCACGGAACGACGCCGGCAGCGCACCGATGATCTGTTCGTCGCTGTGGTCACCGTCGAACAGCGGCGGCACGGTCACGTCATACGGAGCGTTGAAGACCTCGCTCGGTTTCGTGCCCAGGTTGTAGATCCGCTGCCAGGAGGTCAGCAGGTAGGCCGAGTAGTACGCCGCCGCGCGGGGATCGAGACGGCCGGCGAGCATGGCCGGGATCTCGGCGCCGCGCAGGTCGTAGGGTCCGCTGATCGGCGCCACCAGCGCGGGCCGCCATCCGGGCAGGGCGCCACGGTGCAACGCCTTGGCCAGTTGCATGGCCACGGCCCCGCCCTGCGAGAAGCCGGTCACCAGCACGCGCCGATCCAGGTGCCGGTGGACCCGTCCGGCGAACTGGTTCGCCGCTCGCAGCATGTCGACCGAGGCCGTGGTCTGGCTGCGCGCGTGCAGGTAGGGGTGGTGACCCGGTCCGGTGCCGAGCCCGAGGTAGTCGGGTGCCGCCACGGCATACCCCGCCGAGCCGAAGGCGAGTCCCTCGGCGGAGCGGCCGTGGTCGTCCACCGACGGGGCGGACGACCGGGAGGCCATCGTGCCGTGCGCGTAGCTCACCAGGCGCAGGTGGCGCTGGCCGCCTCGGGGCAGCACGACGAGGCCACTGGCCGTCGTGGGCCTCCCGTCGACGTCGACGGTGCGGTAGACGAGCCGGACCGTGTCGACGCCGAAGCGCACCCGCGACGTGTCGAAGCCGACCTCCTCGAGCGCGGTGGTGACCTGTCGCTTCGTCAGGTGCTCCAGGTGCGTTGCCGAGACGATCGTGCCGCGGGCGGAATGCCGGTGGTATGAGGGGTGCTCACCTGTCGCGCGCGTCTGGCTCGGGGTCTGGGTCGAGGCGGGCGCGGCTGCGGCGGTGGTGGCAGTGGCCGCGGGGACGCCGAGCACCAGGAGGGCGGCGAGCCCGGCGCCGGCGCGGCGGATCCAGGTCGGCTGGTGGGCCCGGGTCGCCTGGTGAGCTCGGGTCGGGTGGCGGGCGGGGTTCGTGGGTGTCGTGGGCATACCGACGACGC
>CAYRLV010000023.1:11236-20926 GCA_964425155.1 uncultured Ornithinicoccus sp.
CGGGTCGGGTGGCGGGCGGGGTTCGTGGGTGTCGTGGGCATACCGACGACGCTAGGCAGATCGGGCCGTTGCGCCGATCCGGCTGGCACCCGTCTTGGCGGTGGGGCCAGCCCGACCTCCCCCCTCCCCGCAGGGAATCTTCGTGAGGTTTCGGCCCCCATACGGGCACCGAACCTCACGAAGATTCCTCACGAAGATCGGTCGAGGAGGTCGCGGAGCGCGGGCTCGAGGTCGGGGTGGTGGAACTCGAATCCCGCGTCCAGCAGCCGCGCGGGCCGGCCACGTCGGCCGGTGAGGGCCAGCCGCGGATCGGTGCGCAGCGCAACCGAGCCGACGTGCGTCAGGAACGCGGGCGCCGGGAGGGCCCAGCGCACCCCGAGCACCCGACGCAGGGTGGCCATGAACTCCCGGTTGGTCACCGGGTTCGGCGAGGTCAGGTTGACCACCCCGTCCAGCTCTCCCGCGAGCGCGAGATCGGCCGCCCGCAGCCAGTCCTCGATGTGGATCCAGCTGAACCACTGTCTCCCCGTGCCCACGGTGCCGCCGACCCGCATACGGACCAGGAGGGAGAGGCGGTCCAGGGCCGGGGTGTCCCGGTCGAGCACCACGCTGGTGCGCGTCACGGTGAGGTGCTCGGCGTTGGCGCCGTCGACGGCCGCCTCCCACGCCGTGGCGACACCGGTCATCTGCGGCAGTCCGACGTCCACCGGGGTGTCCTCGGTGAGCACCTGGTCACCGGTGTCGGAGTGCATGGACAGCGTGCTGGCCTGCAGCCAGGAGAACACCGGCTGGTCCAGGCGCTTCGACGCCTCGACCAGCGCTCGCGTCGGCTCCACCCGTGAGCGGGTGAGCAGCGCGATGCCCTCCGGCGTCGGGCGTCGGTCCACCAGGGCGCCGGAGAGGTTGACGACCGACGCGCCCTCGAGCTCGGTGGCCCAGGCGCCGACGGTGCGCCCGTCCCACAGCACGCGGCGGTGCCGGCCGCCTCCCTCCCGGCGGCTGAGGACCACGACCTCGTGGCCCTGCCCGGCCAGGTGATCGGACAACGCGGTGCCGAGTGTGCCGGATCCGCCGGCGATGACGACCTTCATGGCGTGCCTCCCTGCGGGCGTCTCGTTGTCGCCCTCTCGTGATCGACCCGGCGCGGTCGCTCAGCCTCCCACCAACTGACAGAACCTCGCCAGGTCGATGTTCCCACCACTGACGATGACCCCCACCCGGCCACCCCGCAACTCCTCGGCACGGTCACGAACGGCCGCCAGACCGAGGCAGCCCGTCGGCTCCACCACGATCTTGAGGGTCGAGGCGAAGATCCGCATGCACGCGACCAGTTGGTCGTCCCGTGCCGTCAGCACGTCGTCGACCAGTTCGCTGATGAGCGGGAAGGTCAGCTCGCCGAGGTGCAGGGTCTGCGCGCCGTCGGCGATCGTCCGCGGTGTGTCGATGTGCACGATCCGCCCGCTCCGAAAGGACTGCTGCCCGTCGTCGCCCGCCTCCGGCTCGACACCGAACAGCCGGGCGGAGGGCGCCAGGGCCCGGACGGAGAGCGACGAGCCGGCCAGCAGCCCGCCGCCGCCCAGCGGCACGAAGACGGCGTCGAGGTCGCCGACTTCCTCGATCAGCTCGAGGGCCGCCGTGCCCTGACCGGCGATGATGTCCTTGTGGTCGTAGGGCGGGATGAGGGCGAGCCCTTCCTCCTGCGCGAGCCGGCGCCCGATCGCCTCGCGGTCCTCCCGGTAGCGGTCGTAGCCGACGACGCGACCGCCGTACCCGCGGGTGGCCGCGACCTTGCTCTCCGGCGCGTCGTGCGGCATGACGATGGTGGCCGGGACGTCGAGCAGCCGGGCGGCCAGCGCGAGCGCCTGGGCGTGGTTGCCGGACGAGTACGCCACGACGCCCGCCTGCCGTTGTTGTTCGGTCAGCCGGGAGACGGCGTTGAACGCCCCACGAAACTTGAACGCACCGACCCGTTGGAAGTTCTCGCACTTGAAGAACAGCCGGACACCGAGTTGTTCATCGAGCCGACGCGACGTGAGCACCGGGGTGCGGTGGGCTTGCCCGGCGATGACGGCAGCGGCGTCGCGGACGTCGGCGAAGGTCGGCAGGTCACTCACCTGCCCAGCCTAGGGCTACTCGGGCGGCGCCTCGGCGCGGGCGAAGCTGAGGGTCTCCCCGGTGGCGCCGTTCATCCAGATGTCCTGGCACGCGGCCGCCAGCTCCTCCAGGCCGGAGACGATCGTGCCCCAGACGTTGCCCGGAACCCAGCCTTGGTCGCCGTTGATCAGCAGGTTGTTGCGGCCATAGAACACCGCCAGGTCCACGATGGCCTTCTGATCGGCCGCGCCCTGGCCCTCGGCGTAGCCGTAGGCGGGGTTGCCCAGCTGGTCGTCGGTGAAGGAGAACCACGCGAGATCGCCGGGGATCGGTGTGATCGTGGTGTTCTCGGCACCCGGGTCCCGCTCGGCGAAGGCTGGCAGCAACGCGTAGATCTCGTTGCGGGCGTACTTGCCGTGGTAGACCTGCCCGGACAGCGGCAGCGCGTCCCAGACGGCCGCGGCCGTCCGGGGGGCGTCGTCGTCGAGCAGCTTGGCCAGGCAGGTCACCCCGCGCTTCTCGAGTGTGACGGACACGTAACGGGTCATTCCGGAGGCCTCTCGTCGGTGCTGATCAGGGTCGGGACACGGGCGGCCCAGTCGGTGCGCTGCTCGTAGGCACGCCCGGCGCGGAGCACGAGGGCGTCGGCGTGCCGGGCGCCCACGATCTGCAGGCCGATCGGCCGCCGGGCGGTGGTGAGCCCGCACGGCACGCTGAGCGCCGGCTGCTGGGTCATGTTGAACGGGTAGGTGTAGGGCGTCCAGCTGGTCCAGAGGTCCGACTCCCATCCGTCGGGGGAGGCCTGGCCACCGGAGAACGCGGGGATGGGCATGGTCGGCGTCACGAAGAGGTCGTGTTGGGCGTGCAGGAGACCCATCCGCAGGCCGAGGTCCATCCGCACCGCGGTGGCGTCGAGGTATTCCGAGGCGGTCAGGCCGCTCCCCGCCTCGACGCACCGCCGCAGCCCCGGGTCGATCCGCTCCAGGCTGCCCTCCGGGTAGGACTCGAGCACCTTCGCGGCACCGGCGAACCACAGGACGTGGAAGGCCTCGACCGGGTCCGTGAAGCCCGGATCGACCTCCTCGACGACTGCCCCGGCGTCGGCGAGCACCTGGACGGCCGCGCGCACCGCCTGCTCGACCTCGGGGTCGTTCTTGACGTAGCCGAGGTCGGCGGAGAAGGCGACCCGCAGTCCCTCGACCCCGTCGTCGAGGTGGTCGAGGAAGGAGGTGGTGGGGGTCGGCATACTCGACCAGTCGCGTGGGTCGAAGGCCGTGATCAGGTCCATCATCGCGGCGACGTCGCGCACCGACCGGGTCATCGGGCCGGCGTGCGACAGGGTGCCGAACGGGCTGCCGGGGTAGTGGGGGACCAGGCCGTAGGTCGGCTTCAGCGCGGTGGTGCCGGTGAAGGCCGCCGGGATCCGGACCGAGCCTCCGCCGTCGGTGCCCATCGCCCAGGTCCCCATACCGAGGCCCACCGCGGTGGCCGCGCCGCCGCTCGAGCCGCCGGACGTGAGATCGGCCCCCCACGGGTTGGTCGTCACGCCCTGCCGGATCGAGTCGGTCACGCCCTTCCAGGCGAACTCCGGTGTCGTCGTCTTGCCGAGGAAGACACAGCCCGCCTCGCGCAGCCGGGCGACGCAGGGCGAGTCGTCGCTCCAGTCCCCGTCCGCCTCGATCAGGGTCGAACCGCGCAGGGTCGGCCACCCCCGGGTCAGGAAGATGTCCTTGATGGATGTCGGTATGCCGTCACCCGGCCCGAGCGGCGTGCCGTCCCGCCAGCGTCGCTCCGACTCCGCCGCCGCGGAGAGTGCCCCCTCCTCGTCCACCAGGACGAAGGCGTTGACTGCCCCGTCGTGCCGCTCGATCGCCCGCAACGCGGCCCGCGTCGCCTCCACCGGCGACAGCTCGCCGGACCGGTAGCCCTCGGCGAGGCTGGCGGAGTCCAGCATCGACAGGTCGGTCATCGCTCCTCCTTGGCTGCCGGCGAGGGCACGAAGCCCAGCCGCTTGTCGACCACGTTGCGCAGCGGCTCGCCGTCGAGGAAGCGCTGGGCGTTGTCGACGAACTGGTGGGCCAGGGCGTCCCGCCAGCCCACGATGTCACCCGACATGTGCGGCGACACGACCAGGCCCGGGGTGTCCCAGACCGGGCTGTCCGGGGGCAGCGGCTCGTCCTCGAAGACGTCGAGGGACGCGGCGGCGAGCTGGCCGGCCCGCAGGGCACGAAGGAGCGCGTCCTGGTCGACGATCGGGCCGCGGCCGATGTTGACCAGGTGCGCCGTCGGCTTCATCGCGGCGAGCACCGACGCGTCGACCAACCGGCGGGTCTGCTCGGTCAACGGGGCCGCGATGACGACGTGGTCGGCCCAGCCGACGTGCTCGGGCAGCCGGGCGCTCTCGACCACCTCGCCGAAGTCGGGGTCGTCCGCGCGCGCCGTCCGGCCGGCCCCGCGGACCTGCATGCCCACGGCACGGAGCAACCGCGCGATCTCCCGGCCGATGGCGCCCGTCCCGACCACCAGGGCGGTCTTGCCCTGCACCGTGTCGGTCTCCCGGTGCTGCCAGGTGCGCTCGCGCTGCAGGTCGTGGCTGCGGTGCAGTTGCTTGGCCTGGGCGAGCACCGAGGCGAGGACGAACTCGGCGATCGGGCGGTCGAAGATCCCCCGGGCGTTGGTGACCGTCACGTCCGACTCCACCAGCTCGTCGAACAGCAGCTTGTCGACGCCCGCCGCCGCCACGTGGATCCAGCGCAGCCCGTCCACCCGGGGCCACACGTCGCGGACCGCCGCGGAGAAGAAGTCCCACAGCAGCAAGGCATCCGCGCCCTCGACGGCGTCGCCGAGCCCGGCGGTGTCGGTGAGGCGCAGGTCCACGCGGGACTCGAGGGGGGCCAGGTGCGGTGGCGGCTCGTCCACCGGCTCGCAGAGCACCGCGACGACAGGACGAGGAGACACGGCGTTCACACCCGGAGCCTAGGAATGGCAGAGTAGGATTGTCAACAATCGCAGTGTGCGGTCGCCACCCACTCGCGGCGCCACGGAACCAGACCCTCGCCGGATCCGAATCCCGTGATGCCAGAAGTGGATTCTTCGCTTCGAGGTGCACATGATCGGCCAGGTGGGCATCGGGGTCATCACCCCCTACGACTTCGCCCTCGACCGTGAGCTCTGGCGGTGGACACCTCCACAGGCCAATCTGCTCATCACCCGGCTCCCCTACGCCCCGCTCGAGGTGACCGTCGAGATGGTCAAGCTCGTCGGCGAACCCGACTCGGTGCTGAGCGCCACCCAGGAGCTGCTGGTGCCCAAGCCCGCGGTGATGGCCTACGCCTGCACGTCCGGCAGCTTCATCCGCGGCGTCCACGGCGAGAAGGCCCTCTGCGCGGCGATGATCGAGGCCGGGGCCCCGGTCGCGGTGACCACCAGCGGGGGCATCCTGGACGCGATCACCAGTCTCGGCGTCGAGCGGGTGGCGATCGCCACGCCATACGAGACCGCCATCACCCAGGGGCTGGCGGACTTCCTGTCCGAGGCGGGGCGCACCGTCGTCGCCTGGAGCGAGCTGGGCCTGACCGCCGGGATCGAGTCGGTCCCCTATGACGTCACCGCCGAACTGGTCCGGCGGGCGGACCATCCGGACGCCCAGGCGATCGTCGTCTCGTGCACCAACCTCGGCACCTACGACCTGATCGCACCGCTCGAGGAGGAGCTGGGCAAGCCGCTCATCACCGCGAACCAGGCCACCATGTGGTCGGCGCTGCGCTTCGCCGGGATGCCCGCGATCGGTCCCGGCCAGCGGCTGCTCGAGATCTGACCGGCGACGGATCTCGGCATGCCGCTTGTGTCCGTCGCTTCCGACGACTTACTCTCCGATTGTCGACAATCTGCACCGTATGAGGTGCCGGAACCCACCGCGCAAGGAGTCACCCCATGGCTGCTGCCGAACCCGCACCCGCGGACCTGACCGAACCGGCCCCGGAGCCCCGGTCGACCGAGTATGCGGCGCGCGTCGAGAAGGTGCGGGCCGCCATGGCCGAGCAGTCGCTCACCGCGCTGGTCGTCACCGACCCGGCGAACCTGTTCTACCTGACCGGCTACAACGCCTGGTCGTTCTACATGCCCCAGTGCCTCATCGTCCCCGCCGCCGGACTGCCGCACCTGTTCGCGCGGGCGATGGATGCCGGCGGAGCGCACCATACGTGCGACCTGCCGCGCGAGCGGATCCACGGCTACCCGGAGGACCTGGTGCACCGCTCGGACGCGCATCCCTACGAGTGGATCGCGGAGCGGGCCCGAGAGCTCGACCTCCTGCAGGACGCACCCGGCTGCCGGATCGGGCTGGAGACCGACTCGGCCTACTTCACCGCCCGCGACTACCTCGCGCTCGACCGCGGCCTGCCGCGCGCGGAAGGCGTCGACTGCAACGAGCTGGTGAACTGGGTGCGCGTGGTCAAGTCCCCGGTGGAGCAGGAGGCGCTGCGGATCGCCGGCTCGATCGCGGAGGAGTCGATGCGGGTCGCCCTCGAGTCGATCGACGTCGGGCGCCGGCAGTGCGACGTGGTGGGCGAGATCATGCGCGCCCAGGCGAGCGGCACGGCGCAGCACGGCGGCGACTACCCGGCGATCGTGCCGATGCTCCCCACCGGCGACGCGGCCGGCACCCCGCACATGACCTGGAGCGACGCGCCGTTCGTCGAAGGCGAGGCCACGACGATCGAGCTGGCCGGCGTGCACCAGCGCTACCACTCGCCACTGGCCCGCACCATCATGCTCGGCGAACCCCCGCGCCGACTGGCCGAAACCGCCAAGATCGTCGGCGAGGGCATGCAGGCGACGCTCGCGACGATCCGTGAGGGCGTCACCGGCCGTGCCGTGCACGCCGTCTTCAACGACGTGATCAGCCGGCACGGACTGCGCAAGGACTCGCGCATCGGCTACTCGATCGGCATCGGCTACCCGCCGGACTGGGGTGAGCACACCATCAGTCTGCGGGCCAGCGAGACCCACGAGCTGCGCGCGGGCATGGCGCTGCACGTCATCCTCGGCATGTGGATGGACGGTTGGGGTTACGAGCTGTCCGAGCCGATCATCGTCCGGGCCGACGGCGTCGAACGACTGACCAACCTGCCTCAGGAACTCACGATCAGGAGATGAGCCCCGTGAACAGCCACAGGAGCAGCACGCCCTCCACGTTGCCGCTCGCGGCCCGCGCCGATGGGCTCGTCGGGTCGGTGATCGACTCGAGCACCTCGCTGCTGCAGCAACAAACCCACGACATCGTCCGGTTCGCCATGGGGAGCCCGGCGGCGGAGGCGGTGCCGAGCAAGCTGCTCGCCGAGATCGCCGACACCGCACTGGGACCCGAGGCCGCGGACGCCTACGACTACGCGGCCACCGAGGGCGACCCGCAGCTGCGCGACGCCCTGCTGGAGCTGTTGCGCGGCACCAGCGACGAGACCACACCGGACCGCCTGGTCGTCACCGCCGGGGGGATGCAGGGGCTCGACCTGGCCTGCAAGCTGTTCGTCGACCCCGGGGACCTGGTCGTGGTGGAGTCGCCGACCTACACCAACGGCAGCGCGACCGCCCTGTCCTACGGCGCCGACCTGCTCGAGGTGCCGGTGGACGAGGACGGCCTGCAGGTGGAGACCATGCGGACGCTGGTGGACAAGGCCGGGCGAAAGCCCAAGGCGATCTACACCATCCCCACCTTCCAGAACCCGTCCGGCACCACGCTGTCGCTCGAGGGGCGGCGGGCCCTGCTCGAGACCGCACGCGAGTGGGGATCCGTGGTCATCGACGACGACCCCTACGGCATGCTCCGGTTCGAGGGCGAGCCGCTGCCGACCCTGCACGAGCTCGCCGACGGCGACCCGCTCGTCTTCTCGGTGCGGACGTTCTCCAAGATCGTTGCGCCCGGCCTGCGGGTCGGGTGGGTCGACGCCGACCCCTCCCTGCAGCAGTTGCTGATCAACGCCAAGCAGGCCATGGACACCTGCACCAACCTGCCGGCCCAGCGGCTGGTCGCGCAGTTCCTCGCCGAGGGACACCTCGAGGAGCACCTGGTCACCCAGCGCGCGGAGTACCGCCGGCGCAAGCACGCCATGCAGGACGCCCTCACCGAGCACTTCGGCGACATCGCTCGCTGGACCGACCCGGACGGCGGCTTCTTCCTCTGGGTGACGCTGGAGAACGGCGTCGACACGCAGGAGCTGTTCGAGGTCGCGCTCGCCGAGGGAGTCGCCTACATCCCGGGCCCGGCGTTCTCCGCGGCCGGGCACTTCCACGACGCGCTGCGGCTGTGCTTCGCCTCGACCAGTCCCGAGCGGACCCGCGAGGGCGTCGCCCGGCTGCGCCGCGCCGTCGACCGGCTCGCCGACTCCTCCCCCGTCCCCTCCCGACCGGACACCGCTTCGGCGAGGAACCTCGGATGAAATCGGTGAGGTCACTTGCCGCCGAGGTGTCCGGTGGGGTGAGTGGGGACGAGCAGCGGGTGCTCGACCTGATCGATGTTGGTGATCTGGTCGAGGTCGCCCGCACCCTGATTGCTGCTCCGGGCGAGAACCCGCCCGGCGGCGAGGCAGCGACGGTTGCCGCCCTGGAGGCCGTCGCCCAGGATCGCGGACTGGTATGCCGTCGCTCACCGGTGGAGCCCGAGCGCGACAACCTGACGGTCACCCTGGCCGGTGGGGAGGGTCCCGGGCTCCTGCTGCTCGGCCACACCGACGTGGTCCCGGTCGGTGACGGATGGACCGTGTCGCCCACCGGCGGACTCGTGCGCGACGGTCGGCTGTTCGGCCGGGGCTCCACGGACATGAAGGGCGGGCTGGCCGCCTGCGTGGTCGCCATGGACGCGTTGCGCCGGGCCGGGGTCGCGCTGACCGGTCCCGTCGACCTCGCCGCGGCCGTCGACGAGGAGGACACCGGCAAGGGCATCCGCCATCACCTGACCGAGCTCATCGGCGAGCGTGGATCGGACGGTGCGAGGGCGGCATACACCGGGTGTGTGGTGGCCGAGCCCACCGACCTGCAGACCATCGTGGCGGCGCGCGGCGACGCCTACCTGCAGATCACGGTGATCGGGCGGGCCGCGCACTCCGGCAACCCGGCGGACGGGGCCAACGCGATCTACGGCGCCGCAGCCGTGGTGGGCGAGTTGGAGCGCTGGCACGGCGAACTGGCCGCGTCGGCGCACCCGCTGGTCGGGCCGCCGACGTGGAGCGTCGGCCTGGTCGACGGCGGCACGGGCGCGTCGATCGTGGCCGCCGAGTGCACCGTGGTCGCCGACCGGCGGACGCTGCCGGCCGAGCAGCCGGAGGTCGTGCTGGAGGAGGCGCGCAGGCGGGTCGCGGCGCTCGACCTCGCCGCCCGCGGATTGACCGCCGAGGTCGCCATGACGATGGACATGCCGGGTTTCGAGACGGCGAGCGACGACCCGTTCGTCGTCGCGGTGGACGCGGCCATGGGCGCGGCGGGCGGGCCGGGGCTGCCGCTCGGCGGGTGGACAGCGGCCTGCGACGGCGGTTACGTGGCGCGCGATCTCGGGATCCCCGTGGTGGTGCTGGGACCGGGTTCGGTGCAGACGCAGGCGCA